>NZ_CAJXPA010000096.1 GCF_913058035.1 uncultured Paraglaciecola sp.
GATATTGTCTATTAGCGTCAGTATCTGTTTGCAAAGCGCCACTACTAATAGCTTATGTGGCAATATGACGCTGTGGTCTTGGGTTAAAGGAATAGCTTCATTTATCGCTTTTACACGCTTTTCTGTGTTCGAAACTGCATTGCCACCTCTGGCTTGGAAGAACTTTACGATGGAGGTGGTTCTTGCGCGTTTCACTGTATGTAAGGCCGGCCATTTAATTAAAAAGTCACAGAATAGCTCAGTATCTCTATGGCAGAACCACTCCAAGGGTTGTGGGTAATACTGCTTAAGAGCATTGATAAGTCTATTTGTGTTGCGACGCCTATCTTCCACCAACGAACGGCGCTGCTCGACTAACAACGCCAATGTACGAGATCCGTCACTACTGGGACGCAACGGTTTCACTTTATTCGGATAGTTAAGCATCATGTCTAATGCTAGTTCAGCATCCATCGGGTCATCTTTCGCACCGCTGGGAAACATCGCCTGACGATAACGGGCTAATGTTAATCCATGGATAGGAAAGACAGTGACAAAACTGTATTTCTGCAACGCATATACAATAGGGCCTTTGGTCAGCTCTACAGCAACGGCAATGTTACCTTTCGCGGTTTTATGCAGCTCATTCAACCAAGTATCTATAGATTCAGGTGTGTGTGAAATAACGTTAAAACTGCGCTTGTCACTATCACCAATCTGGACACAAACATCATGTTTTTTATTGGCCCAATCTAAACCGACAAAAATTGAGAATTTACTTTTTGAATCATTCATTACAAATCTCCAAGAGTGGAACTTTGTTATGTATTCTTTACTCTGCGAAAGAAATATAGACAGCGTTTAATGGCGAGCCCTGAGTGTTCGTTATGAGTAAAGTAACCCGTTGCATCGAAAGAAAAGCAGAAATCATCATATGAATATCGCTCAATATTCGTATGCAACGAGCACATAACCTAAACAATCTAAGTGTAGATGATTAAGGTTGAAAGACTATAATTCGCTCATAAAAGACGATCAAAATATTCTTTTGGTCATGACAGGTGGAGTGTTCTTTAACTCCCATCCAACTTTAAATCGCCCGACTTGCTGTTTTGTTAGCTCTGTCATACTCAGTTAAAAATATTCATTCGAATGTTCACCTCCTGCACAATAAAAATGAACTTGGCAACATAAGCTCATAGAACACAATCTGTATAATTATTTTAACTCTGGGCTTGATAAAATTGTCGAGCTGCATCAATTTGTTCGCATAAGACCACCACCTCATCTAGCATTCGAATGGTCATACGGTGAGCTTTGTCAGCATTCGGATGGAAGATAAAATTATTCTTTACTGCTGGAATATGTTGCCACTGAAGCCAATTGAGCCCGTCCGGGCTGTCTGCACTATGTTGGCCTGGTTGTATCACTACTTGAGGTAGCGTCACTAGTACTTGTTCCAGACCGACAGATGGGTAATCGTCCTGGGCATCTGCAAATGGATTACTGGCTCCGCATAGTTCGATTTGTTGTTGTGGCCATGCTTTATTTGCTACCGTTCGAAGCGGCCGTGACCATAATTCATAAAACACCCTAACTTTGTTCTGAGTCGCATATTTTTGTTTGATTTTTTGAAGATTTAACAGATATTTCTTAGCCACAGAATTAGCTACTGCTTCTCGGCCTGTAATCTTACCCAGCATGATTAATTCGTTAGCCACATCTTCTAAGGTTTGTGGGTGTGAGTAAACTACTTTAAGTTGATATTTTTCAAGCCGTGCTAGGTCATCCATTGGGTTGCCAGTTTTCCAAGCGATGATTACGTCAGGCTTCAGTTGGATAATTTTTTCAATTTGCAAACGTGCATAGTTACCTACTCGTAGAATATTTTCAGCGGCTTTTGGGTAGTCAGCATGGGCGGTTGTACCAATGATCTGTTCACCCGCACCTATTGCATATAATGACTCCACAATATGTGGCGCAAGTGCAATGATCCGTTGCTTTTGTAGTGAGTCATCACTAACACTTTTCGCCACGGTTTGACTGGCATTTAAGCCAATCAAACCTAATAAGAGTATATTTAGATAGCGATTCATTATTAGACTCACCAATCGATGCCTTGTTGTGCTTTGATACCGTTGTCAAAAGCATGTTTGATGGGTCTTACTTCGCTGACTGTATCAGCCATTTCAATAATCGAACGGTGGCAAGCACGGCCAGTTATGACCACGTGCTGGCCTTTTGGTCTAGTGTTTAACGCAGCTATTACCTCATCTAGATCGATATACTTGTAAGTAATCATGTAGGTAATTTCATCCAACAGCACCACATTAATTGATGGATCTTGCAGACATGTTTTGCTGTGTTCCCAAGCAGTTTGTGCTGCTAGTTTATCCAAGTCTTTGTCTTGGGTCTCCCAAGTAAAACCGGTGCCCATCACATGAAATTCCACACCATTTTTTTCTAATAAATTACGTTCGCCGCACTCCCAGCCACCTTTGACATACTGCACAACTGAGGCTTTTAATCCGTGTCCAACTGCTCTGGCAACGGTACCAAAACCTGAGGTAGATTTGCCTTTGCCGTTACCAGTTAAAACCAATATCAATCCCTTATCCTCTTGAGCAGCAGCGATACGTTCATCTACTTTGGCTTTTTGTTCTTGCATCCGAGTTTTATGGCGGTCGTTATCTTTTTCATCAGTCATGTTGTTTACTCTTTGCTTATTTGTTTGATTAGTTATAAATGTATGTGTTTTCTGCCAGTCCACATGTGCCTAAATGCATCGGCTAGGCGGTCTAATTCATGTTCTTGTCGACAGGTATAAGCTTCGGCTTCATCACCATATGTATCGGCCCAAGCGATGATCTGTGATAACGCTTCAGGTGAGTCGAACATGCCATGAAGATAAATACCGGCCACTTATGTTGTCTGCGCTGACACAGCCGTCAAGTTGTGCATCATATAATTTGTATCATCTTGATGCGCATCTTTTAATAAAGCAAAAGCTTTAAACTTGCCTTCTCGTTCAGCATGTCCAACGTGTATCTGATAACCTGACGCGATCCCTTCGATATCACCACCATGTATATTAGTTTGTGACAGTAATTTACCCTGATTATGAGTTAACTATTTTTCAAATTTTAGTGTAGTGTTTATGGGCAGCTATCCGAGTCCTTGAGATGAGCCTATTGTCCCTTCAATTTCTGTTGTACCTTCAATTTCACTTGTACCTTGAATTCCTATTGAACCATGAATGGTTCGCCCTAACATTTGATAACCTCTACAAATACCTATCACTTTGCCACCGTAGCGTAGGTGTCTGACAATATCTTTACCCCATCTATGTTGCTCAGGTAACCCCAAACATGCCATGACATTTTTACTACTAGCTAAAATAATAAGATCAGACGCACTAAGTCAAATTGGGTGATATTGTGGTCGTTAACCTAGTCTGTCATTTTGATGTGTCTTTTAATGTCATAGGTAGGCCTGCAACGATAAATGTCACTTTATCTACTCGAGTTGCCAATACTTGATCCAGCCAACCAGTTTGGTCGACAAATTTATGACTGATTTCTTTCATTGGTATCACGCCTAATCTAACTTCATTGGACACATAGTAATATGTGACATGTGTAGGCTTGGTGGTCGTCGTGCAAATCACTGAATAACGTTTTAAAATTTTGTTTAGAATATTCAAATAATTGTTTGTTTAGTCATATAGTTAAGCAGTCAATCAGCAATATTGGCTCAGGTAAAAATTCGGCTTCTGCTAAAATAAGTTGAAATCTATAGACAACTCAGCTAGGCGCCAATCTTCAGGGCGTTCGGCTTCATAGTAAGCAATTCTTTGCGCCATTTCAGGATTGCTGGCCATGGCAGTCGCCATAAGAGTAACCGGTAAATCTGTTTTTTTGCTAAGCGGTATCAGTTGTCTGCATCAATCACTTAGAGGTGCATATCTAGGCTGTTACAAAAACTATTAATCGCCGCGACCAGATACAAAGTTTGCTAGCGTTTGCCCCATTAACTCACTGGGCGCAATGTTTACATCGTTTGAGCAATACCGTGGTCGGCTGCAAAAACCTTTCCCTTAGGCGTTTTCATTCTGTTTAGATTATCTTTAAAATAATGTTTAAGTCATATTTAAATAATGTTCAATTATTCTTTAATTGCTTTCTAATTTCGTCTTTGGCTCATCACGATTAGAAAAAACACACTGCCAATAGCAGAGGTGATAATCCCAATAGGAATTTCTTGATTGGGCATAGCAACACGCGCTAATACATCTACCCAAACCATAAAACAGCCACCCAGTAACACACAGCCAATAGTAACAATACGGCTGGTGACGCCCAACCAACTCCTAACAATATGTGGGATCATCAAACCAACAAAACCTATACCACCGCAATAAGATACAATGCAGGCGGTGAGTGCGGCGCAAATAGCCAGCGATAAAATCCGTAAACGAGTGACCTGCACACCTAATGTTTTAGCATTTTCATCGCCCAGCAATAGTGCGTCCATATGCCGACCATAAAGCAATAATGTCGCTACGCTTACCAACACCACTGGCAACATGACCCAGGCATACCAAGTTTCTACTCGGGCTAGACTTCCCATTAACCAAAAAATCACTTTGTTAGCAGCAAAAGGTTCACCTAAAAACAATAGAAAATGACTCAGCGCGCTGAGCATAAAAGACACCGCAATGCCTGCTAACAACATATGTTCAGTTTTGCTGCCAAAGGTTTTAGAAACCAAAATTTGCACCAAAAATACCGAAAATAACGCGCCTAAAAATGCCGCTAAAGGTAAGGCCAATGAAAATGATAAATTAGGGAACATTTGCATCAGCCCAATTTGTTCGGCTAACTTGCTATCAAATAACAACGTGGCAATGCTTGCACCTAATCCAGCACCTGATACAACACCAAATAAATAAGGATCAGCTAAACCATTGCGGGTAATATTTTGTAAAGTCGCCCCCGCTACTGCTAATCCAGCGCCTACTAAAAACCCTACAAATACTCTGGGTGCGCGGATCTCCCAAAAAATCATGTTGTTTACAGGGTCTTGGCAACCCTGTGTTATACAGTGAATGAGTTGGCCATTGGATAGATCTGCAGCGCCAAAAAACAACGCTCCAATGGGTGATACGATGACCAACAGACACAAAACCATCCATTTTGTGTTCACAAGTTTGAGTTCCCAGTAACAGACGTTAAATCTGTTTCAACTTCATCGGGAGGATAAAAGTCCACTCGAAACGCCGAATTGTTAGTCTTATGTCTTATTTGGCAAGGGGTCCTAAATACTTGTTCTAAACGCTGTGAGGTAAGCACTTGTTCATGTGTACCTTGCTCGACCATTTTTCCTTGGTCTAATAAGCAAAGATGGTCACAATAATTAGCGGCTAAATTTAAGTCATGGAGGCTCATTATCACTGTGATATTGAGTTTATGCGCAAGGTCGCGCAACAGTTTCAGTACTTGGTGCTGATAATATATATCCAGATGATTAACCGGTTCGTCTAACACGATAAGTGCGGCTTTTTGCACTAAGGCGCGTGCAATTAAACCGCGCTGTTGTTCACCACCAGATAAAGAATTAAAGCTTTGCTTAACTTTGTTATCAAGTCCTACGCGGGATATGGCGTCGCTGATGCTTTTGTCGTCTTCGCGGGTTTGTCTACTAAGCAACGATTTGTGCGGTAACAAGCCCATACGCACTATTTGATAGAGGTCTAGAGCAAATACACTTTCGTTGAGTTGATTCACTACTGCGATTTGTTTGGCCAAAGACATAGGGTCGTAATCTGTCAGCGCTTTATTATTCCAACTGATACTGTGATGACTCGCTAACTGCCCCGATAACATTTTGAGTAAACTAGTTTTACCCGCACCATTGGGGCCAAGTACACCCATGACTTTTCCTGCACTAACATTAAGGCACACATCAGATAAAATCTGATGTGTGCCTATTTTTAGGTTCACATTAGTGGCAATAAGGGAGCAGGCGCTAGACATACACTGACCCACACTCACACTTGTACTCAATAGTCGGAATAACATCCACAATCAAAATGTTGACTCAAGTAGCGAGAACAGGGAAACACATCAAACAACAGCATGAAAACTGTCAAGATATAATGTTATCCGTGTGTTCCCGCACGAAAAATTAAAGTGTATCTTGAATTAGGTTACCTACTTCAAGGTTTTATAAGGCTGGTATCTGACTGACGTTTTGTTAAAACGTTTACAGTTGCGGGTACAGTCTTGGATTTTCACCAAATTCCCAATTACTTTGTGTTGTTGTTTCAACGAAACAAAACCTTATTGTTAAAAAACAAATATAGCAAGTAAGTAGATGATGTTCGAGGGGTGTTTTACATCAGATCTCCCTCGAATTTCACTCAAAATTAAAATAGATATATTTATCGTGATACTAATTGGATTTTTTCTTGGTGGTTAATGTCGATTTTTAAAAGAGTATCCCGAGCGTTGGTCGGATTGCTAAAGCGCAGCATTTTGATCAATGCTTTATAAACATTATCTTTGCTGCCACAAGCTCGTTTGTTGCTTTCGTTATTTACCGAGGTTTGGATGCTGATTTTGGTTCGTTGTGATAGCGACAATGTATCCTGTATTATTGGAAAATTGGTTTAGTGGGATCTTGATAAATAATGTCAAAGATTATCAAAGACTATTGTGTGGGTTGCAGCAAATTGTTTTGTAGCACTTTTTCATGCAATCTTTTGGTCTTTATCTTTTGGCACGGATATTTTCTGAGCCAATATTTAGACGCTGTTTTTACTTGCCAATGTTGTATGCCTGTTACTGAACCAAAGACCTATTTTAGGAGGGGGATGGTTGATTATACATTAATTACCGTGCAACACGCCCGCATACTGACTTCATTATTATTTATTATGCGTGAGTTGAAAACTCTATGTGATGTAAAGTCCAAATATTTGTTAAGTATGATAATAACTCTTTAGTCATATTTTAATAGTCAGTCATTTGCTATTCAGTAAAATGGAATTACACTATTATTTAACGCACATGTGATTGAACACTCAATGAGCTTTTACCTAGTGTTATTAATGTAATCAATGTAATAAATGTAATCAATGCCGCCTGAGAAGTCATCACACTAGGAATGATGATATACGGAGAGATATACAACACTTTATGCGGCTAATAAAGAGCTTGTTAATCTAACCGGAGACAGTCAATGAAATATAAACAAATGCAAACAGTCGTATGTTTTTTGCCCATGTTTAGTATTGTCACTTCTATTCAAATTTTGGCGCAAAGCACACCATCTGAATTTGCTGAGATGAGTTTTTTGGAGCTATTTGACATCAGCCTCGACGAGACTATTGAAGAACATATTCACACATCCCCTTGGAACTTAGCCTATCAATTTAAAACCGCAGTATTTGAAGGTTATCTCGATGGGAACGAATCCTTAAGTTTTGACGATGTATTATGGAATGCACCAAATGAATTGCGGACAAACAAAAATTTCCCTGTTTTACCCACTATTATAAAACAACAGGCTCATGTTATTGCTCTGGCATATCAGTTTAATAAACATTGGAATGGGAATATATCTATTCCTTATATTAATCAAAAAACTGATCACATCAGCATTGTTAATAATTATAATTTTTTTACTATTGAAACTGATGGTTTGGGTGATACATCGTTATCAGCCACCTACAGATGGAACAATTCAATTACCAGTTCATGGCGGTTTGCGTTTGGCTTGAGTTTGCCAACAGGGTCGATTGATGAGGTAGGAGATACACCCAGAGATTTAGGTGATCAGCAATTACCTTTTACTATGCAACTGGGCTCAGGGACATATGATTTTCCTCTAGAACTGAGTTATCAAAACAGTCACGCAGATGGTTTCAAATTTAGTATGAAAGCGAATATACGTACGGGTAAAAATAAACGTCACTATCGGCTTGGCAATAACTATAACTTAAATGGTCGTTACGAGGCCGAGTTGTCACCTGCTTTTAGAACGTTTGCAGGGGTCGCTTTCAAATACACTGAGTCTATTCATGGTCAAGACGATGACTTGTTACTTAATGGGGCTTTCAAGTATCCTGCTAGCATAACCAATCCGCATCTTTATGGTGGCAAAAAAATTAGTCTTCGACTGGGTTTGACCATGCAATTGTCAGAGGACATTCAAATCAATGTAGAGCTTGGAAAGCCGTTTTATCAGGATCTTAATGGGCCCCAGCCCAAAGAAAAGTTACAAAGTGCTATTTATATTTCGAAACAAATTTAATTTTGATTACGTCAATTCAAAACTTATTTTTTAGTCTATTTAGACTGAGCTCCACGTTGCTTTTTACAGGGCTTTTTAGTTGTTTTTTTTGCACTGCGGTTTATGCTGATAGACCTCTAGGTATGGAGGACAAGTTAAAAGCAGCCTATTTATTGAATTTTACAAAATTTATAGAATGGCCTGATACGACAGAAATGACATTACCTTCAACAATTAGAATTTGTGTGGATGCGACACCTGAATTTTTGGAGTTTTTGAGCCAACTGGTTGGCGACAGACGAGTTGGTAGGTTGAAGAGAAAAGTTGAAGTAGTCGCACGTTCTGCTTCAAAGGGATGTGAATTGCTTTATTTACAAGGCAAACACACCCCTGACTCTCTGCAAGATGAAAATGCAATCGTTGTGACTGACTCAGACGATAACTTTTTCCCAGATGCAGCCATTGTATTTTATACAGAAAATAGAAAGCTTCGGTTTGAAATTAACCGTGAAAAAATCGATGCGTTAAAAGTTACTGTCAGCTCTGAATTGCTGAAACTAGCAAGGATTAGATAACGAATGTTGCAAACGTTAATAAAATTGATAAATTCAATTTCATTCTTTCATAAACAGCTTATTGCTATAATGGCAATAAATATTCTTCCTCTTGTCATCATGTCGGGGCTGTTATATTCGAACTCAAATGAAGATTATAAAAATAATCTTATTGAAGTCATGCAGGGTAAAAATTACGTTACTAGCTGCTAGCAGCAGTTCGGCATTGCTGTTTGATGATAAGCAAGTTGCTACTCATTTATTGTCTCACCTCAAGCTGTATCGAGCCACTCGATATGCTCAAATTTACGATGCAAACTTGAATGTATTTGCTGAATACAAACGCTCTGGAGAAAGTATTGATATGCCCATTGGGAATTTCAATCAAAATGCTTTTTTTAAGAATCAAAATATTTATTTGTCACACCAGATTATGATGGGTGATGAAAAGTTAGGTGTCATTGTTATTTCAGCAGATACTATTTCTCTTCAAAACCAGCAGCAGAGATATATATTAATAGCGGCGTTGGTTTTTCTGGGGAGCTTTTTATTAACTTACATACTTAACTGGCGACTGCAAAAACTTCTGAATGCGCCGATAACTGATTTGATTGAATTGGTTGGATATGTTGCCGACAAAAAAAAATACCACAAGCGTCTCAATAATAATCGAAATGATGAGATCGGTAAGCTTATTTTGGGAGTTAATACGATGTTGAACACCATAGAAAAACATGAAAGCCAGCTTTATAACCGCTCTAACTATGATGATTTGACCAAATTACCTAATCGGCATTTACTTACCGAACGTCTATCCCATGGAATCAGTACTGCTGAGAGAAATCGATCTGAATTAGCCTTATTGTTCCTTGATCTAGATCGATTTAAAATTATTAATGACAGTCTGGGACACTACGTGGGTGATCAGTTACTTGTCCAAGTAGCCACTAAACTTACTAAACTTTTAAGTCAATCAGATTCTGTCTTCCGATGGGGTGGGGACGAATTTGTAGTAGTGCTAGAGAATATTCAAAAAATTGAAGATGTTGAGAGCTTTGTGCGCAAAATAATGAACGAGTTGTCTAATCCTATTCATTTGGATAACCACTTGTTACATGTTTCAACTAGCATTGGCATTACTCGTTACCCAAAAGACGGCACAGACAGTGTAAGTTTGATTAAACATGCAGATATCAGCATGTATCAGGCGAAAGTTCAGGGACCGGGTCATTATCGGTATTTTAATCAGGAAATGCTTAACAACTCTGTGCATCGTTTAACGCTAGAAATGCAGGTGCATCAGGCATTCGAAAAAAATGACTTTTTTATGGTTTATCAGCCTCAAATGTCAATTGATGGCGAAAGTATTTTGGGATTTGAAGCATTAATAAGGTGGAAGTGTGATGGTGTTTTTATCTCCCCAGAACAATTTTTACCTTTAGTGGATGACTTAGGTTTAATGGAGAAGTTAACTCTATGGGTATTAGAACAGGCCTGTAGGCAAAATGTGAGTTGGCAAAAAGCAGGATTGACACCTGTAAAAATAGCGGTTAACTTTCCTGCCTCATTTATCATGCAATCTCGATGTTTAGAGGATATTTATTCTGTTCTCACAGAAACAGGTTTAGCTCCTAAATTCTTAGAGGTTGAATTAACTGAAAATACTTTTTTAGATTCAACGTCAATTTCAGTATCAGTATTGCAGTCCTTAAAAGATTTAGGTGTCAATATTGCCATTGATGATTTTGGGACCGGTTATTCTTGTATGAGTTATTTACAAGACTTACCTATAGACACACTTAAAATTGATGGCAGTTTTATAAAAGGACTGGGACAAAAACAGGCCAACGATGGAATAGTACAATCCATCATTACACTCGGAAAAAGTCTTAATATGCTTCTCGTAGCAGAATGTGTAGAGACACAAGAACAGCTCAATATTCTTAAAAACATGCAGTGTGACATCATTCAAGGCTATTTATTTAGTAAACCCTTGTCTATGGACGATGCAACTAAATTTATTGCCAGTAAGGAACATAAATACAAATAATGAAGATACTGCACACCTCCGATTGGCATCTGGGTCAAAATTTTTTCACTAAAAGTCGCAAAGAAGAACATCAAAGGTTTATAAACTGGCTTTTACAGCAGGTAGCATGTGAGCAGGTAGACGCGGTTATTATAGCCGGTGACATATTTGATACTGGCACTCCACCGAGTTACGCACGAGAGATGTATAACCAGTTTGTGGTGGATATGCAACAGCTCAACTGTGTGTTGGTGGTCCTTGGCGGCAATCATGACTCGGTTTCTACCCTAAACGAATCCAAACAAATTCTTGCCTGTTTAAATACCTTTGTGGTGGCCAGCACCGGCATAGCAATTGATGAACAAGTGTTTACTATTCCCGATAAGCAAGGTCAGCCAGCAGCTATTTTATGTGCGGTGCCTTTTATCAGAGCCAGAGATGTGTTGCAAAGCACAGCAGGCGAAACCGGATTACAAAAACGCCAAGCACTAGGAGATGCCATTAAGCAGCATTACCAAACGCTGTACCAAATAGCCTTACTTAAACAAAAAGAACAAAAAGCAGACGGGCTAGATTTACCTATTATCGCCACTGGACATTTAACCGCGCTGGGGGTCAGCCAATCCGAAAGTGTTCGCGACATTTACATCGGTACCTTAGACGGCTTTGCCGCAGACGGATTTCCCCCTGCCGACTACATTGCACTGGGGCATATTCATAAGCCACAGATAGTAGCCAAATCAGAACATATTCGTTATTGCGGCTCGCCTATTCCTTTAAGTTTTGATGAACTGGGCACCCAAAAGCAAGTGATGCTGGTGGAGTTTAGCGGAGCACAGCGCACCAGTTTACAACCTATCCCCATTCCTGTTTTTCAGCCCATGTTAGTGATTAAGGGCGACCTTGCAAAAATTGAGAAAGCACTGCAACAACTCAAAGCTGATGCAAAAGCTAACACAACAGCTAATACAAAAGCTGATACAGGTACGCAGCCTGTCTGGTTATGTCTTGAGGTGGATACCCAGGATTATTTAGCCGATCTGCAGCAGCGTATTCAAACCATGACCGAAGGGCTCAATGTAGAAATATTGCAACTGCGGCGTTCACGCAATCAGCGCAGACAATTACTGAGTCAAATGCAAAGTGAAACCCTTGCTGAATTAACCCCCGAAGACGTATTTGAAAAACGCTTAGCTATGGAGACATTTGATACAAGCCCTGAAGTGGACTCAGAAAAAACCACACTGCAACAAGTGCGACAGCGGTTTAGCCAAATATTGTCTGAGGTAGAGCATCAGGGGACGGACGGATGAAAATTTTAAGCATTCGATTAAAAAACCTCAACTCACTTAAGGGGGAATGGAAAATTGATTTTACCCAACCACCTTTCGCCGAAAACGGCCTATTTGCTATCACTGGGCCAACCGGTGCGGGTAAAACCACCTTATTAGATGCAATTTGTTTGGCGCTTTATCATCAAACCCCAAGGCTGGGACAAATCACTAATTCATCTAACGAAATCATGACACGAGGCACGTCTGAATGTTTGGCAGAAGTGGAGTTTGAAGTAAAAGGCACCGCCTATCGAGCTTTTTGGAGTATGCGCCGTTCACGGGGCAACGTAGACGGTAATCTACAACCCGCAGATGCAGAATTAGCCGAAGTAGCCACAGGCAAAGTACTGGCCACCCAAATTAGGCAAAAAAGCGAAGAAATAGAAAAACTAACAGGTCTAGACTTTGGCCGCTTTACCAAGTCAATGATGTTATCCCAAGGGAATTTTGCCGCGTTTCTTAACGCAGATGAAAATAAACGGGCGGAGTTACTCGAAGAGCTTACCGGGACTGAGGTCTATGGTCAGATTTCAGTTAAGGTGCATGAACACTTCAGCCAAGCCAAACAAAGATTAAACGAATTACAGGCGGGGGCGAATACCTTTCAAGTGCTCAGCGCGGAGCAAAGGCAAGCGCTGCAAGACGAACTCAATCAACTACAAAACAAACAAGGAGGCATCGAGCAACTAATTACAACCCACACAAGCCATATAAACTGGTTGGAAAAACGACTCAGTGCCCAGCAAAGCCAACAAGATGCCAGCATTTTAAACACCGAGGCTAAAGAAGCCATCGCTGATGCAAAAATTGATTTAAGTTTGCTTGAAAAAAGTGAGCCCGCCGAGCGCCTGCGGCCCAATTGGCGACGTTTAGTTGAGGTAACACAGCAACAGACAAAAACGAATGAGCAATTGTCTGCCCAGCAACAAACCCAAACGAAGTTGGGAGTAGAGTTAACCAGCGCAGCCGACAAGTTGTCTGTGGCGGCACACTCATTACAAAGCAGCAAACAAGCTCAGCAAAGTCAGGAGCAGTTGATAACACAGCAGGTTATGCCCCTTGATAATAAAATAAGTGTCTTAGCTGAAAAACACAGTGATAAACAGCAGGCTCTTCGCCAGTTGCAACAACAACAGCAAGAGTCGGTCAGCAAACAGCAAGTGTTAACCGCCGCGTTAACCGACTTAAACTCGCAACATAGCCTTGCGCAAAACTACCTCACTGAGCATCAAGCAGACAGTGCCGTGGGCGAACAACTTAGCGGTTGGAATGCATCAGTGGAGCAACTAAAACGTGATAGTCTATCAGCCGAGACACTGCAAAAACATACAGTAGGCATCGACAGCCAACTCAATGAAAACATCAAGGTTAAACAACGTCTACAAGGACAATGGCAAAACCTGTCTGAACGTCTAAACCTGCAACAGGCGGCGCTGACAGAAAAGGAAGCACAATATCAAAAGTTAACCGTAAAAACCGACAACATCAGCCTTGAGTCGGGCACGACCGAACTTGAAAATCAATTAGCCACTATTAATACTCGCTGGCCCGAGCTGCACAGCGCCCAAGAAATCCAGCGCCGTTGTGTGCAATTAGAAAGAGACAAAACACACAGTCAGAGTGAATTGCAAAGTAGCCAAACACAAACCGAAGAATTAAGCACACAGCGCAATGCTTTAGTGCACAAGTACCAAGAGCAAACCCAACGCTGCAAAGATTTACAACAACTCGTCAGCCAAGAAGAGCAGCTAGCTCAATATCGCCAATTGCTTAAAGCAGATGAAGCATGTCCGTTGTGCGGTGCGACCGAACACCCTCAATCATCGGCTATGGCCATAGATATTCCCGAAACAGTGGACAGAAAACAACAAGCAGACACGCTGTTAAATCAGTTAGAACAAGACGGAAAAGCGGTGCGCGAAAAAAGAGACTCCCTAGAGCTTAAAATTAAGCAGTTACACACCTGCTTGGCTGAATCGAATACACTCGAAACTGAGCTAACAACGTTATGGCAGGGCGCAGTAGCAACACTGCAACTCAACTTCGCCATCAACGATTCGCACAGCTTACAAAACTTTGAACTGGCACTTAAAAAACAGTTTGAACAAGTATCAAGTCAATTAAAGTTAATCAGTCAGCTAGATAAAGAACGCCAAGCCAACAAAGAAGCGTTAAACATTACCCAGCGTGAGAGTGAAAAACTCAGCAGCAAACTTAAATTACTTGAACAAAGCCAACAATCGTTGCAACAAAGCAGCCAAAAAGCGACGCAAGAATATGCACAGCTCATTGAGTTGATAGATAAAAACCGCACGGCCCTACTCACTAATATTACTGCCTTGGGTTACGTCGCTCCGCCAGAAAATGAATGGGTGCAATGGCTGCAAGCTAAACGTAAAGATGTCACCTGTTATCAGCAAAAAATGCACGATAAAGAACAAATAAGCCGACAACTTGAGCTTAAAAGTGCAGAAAATGCAGTAGCCGAAAAGCTGTTGCAGAGTCTGGATGGACAACTGTCATCAGAGCAAATACAAGAATCTGAACTTAAACAACAATGGGATGACAAAGCTAAACAGCGCCATCAATTATTTGGCGAACAGACAGTGGCACTCGCCAGAGAAAATGCCAATGTTAAGCTAAGTACTACCGAGCAATCCCATCAGTTGGCGATTGCTATGCACAAACAAATCGATCAGCAACATAACGACTTATTGGCAGCCATCAAAGCAAAAACACAACAGCAAACAGAGCTTGAACTGTCACTTAAAGGGCTTACCGATAAATGGCATGCGTTACTTACTAACAGCCCTTTTGTTAACCAATGCGAATTTGAAATGGCGCTGCTGCCCGAACAACAGCGCAGCCAGCTAATCAGTTTGAAACAAAGACTCGATACACAATTACAGCGGGCAAATACGTTGTTAGAGCAATCCGCCGCCCAGCTTAACCAGCTTAATAATATCGAACAAGCAGCCTTGTGGCAGCAAACCTCACAAGAAGACGTGAAGGCACAACTGCAGCAACTACAAACTGAAAAAGATAGGCTAGTAGAAAGCAGAGGTGGCATTAGCAGTCAATTATCGGCAGACCAGAAACAGACCTCACGGCAACAAACATTACTCGACCAAATCGAACAACAAACACAAGATTACGATCAGCTAAGTTACCTACACGGCTTAATCGGTTCAGCCAACGGCGACAAATTTCGCCGTTTCGCCCAAGGCCTGACCCTAGATAACTTAGTCTACCTCGCCAACAAACAACTCGACCGCATACATGGTCGTTATTTGCTTAAAAGAAAAGAAGAACAAGGCCTAGCGCTGACAGTGCTTGATACTTGGCAGGGTGATGTAGAGCGGGATACCAAAACCCTATCCGGTGGTGAGAGTTTCTTAGTGAGCCTTGCCCTTGCTTTGGCGCTATCTGACCTAGTCAGCCATAAAACCAGTATTGACTCGCTGTTTCTTGATGAAGGGTTTGGCACTTTGGATGCTGAAACGTTGGATATTGCTTTGGATGCGCTGGATAACCTGAATGCATCGGGCAAGATGATTGGGGTGATCAGTCATATTGAGGCGATGAAGGAGAGGATACCAACGCAGTTACGGGTGACTAAGAAGAGTGGGTTGGGGGTGAGTGAATTGGATCCGGTGTTTGCTGTTAGGTGAGTTTTTTAGGCTCTGGCGAGGTGACACAAACAAGCCAACGTGATGATGTTGGCTTTAGTTTTTACCTGCTAACTCAAAGTACTTTTTATGCGACCTTGTAATCCGGTATAGCTTGGATGTTATCGGGAAGAGGCATATTTTCAGCTTCCCAAGTGTCAAGCTTTGCCTGCATGTTTATCCAAATAGAAACACCCGTTCCCGTCGACTCAGAAAGCCTTCTAGCCATAGCGTGAGAGCATTTTGCTTTGCCGTTAGTAAACTCGCTTAATGCTTTTCTTGAAACCCCAAGATAAGTAGCAGCATCAGTAATAGATATCTTGCGTTCGTCCAGTATGGTGAACTTAAAAAACTCACCCGGATGTGATGGCTTTCTAGTTTGTATCATCTTAATCTCCATAATTTTTTTTAATAGAGCAGCTAAATGTCTGCTTAATTGTGATATCAGGTAAGTGTTACATCGCCTTAATTGATTTGCCGTGGTAATCACGGTAATCCACCAGCATTGTTCCATCATCATGTATTTGGAAGGTGATACGCCAATTGCCATTCACTTCTAGACTATAAACCCCTGCACCGGAGCCTTTCTTTTCTGCAAATTTATTCCCATAAATGCTCTTTAAGTCCTTTGGATGATGTGAAGCATCTATCGCGTCTAATATATAGCCTACTTTTTGTAAGTGGTTATCCTGTATGCCACTTGTGCCGCCATCATAAAAAAACTTTTTAAGCCCTTTATGTTTAAAACTCTTGATTGCCATGCCAGATCCCTCTTGTGCCGGTAGTCATTTGTATCGTTTTAATTTGTTATCGTTGTATCAACAAACATATGCCTATCTATTTACCTTAGAAGCTAAGCTTTCACTTTATTTATAGGTTGTAGTAAATGATTGCCTCAACCGTAACCTGTAACGTATCGCGTGTCAATGGTGGCGATTCAGTAAGGTTCTAGAGCTGCCCAGCAGATGTGTTCCAACGCAGTAGCGGGAGGTAAAAGGAGTGGGGGATTTTTATGCGCTGTCGCTTACCACCATCCCTCGCGGTGTCCGCATGGCGATTGACCCACTAAATTGAAGTAATATTTGCGAGCCGTGAGTCGAGGGTAAGGCAAAAGATAAGAAAAAAGCATCGGCTTTGCCTACAACTGAAATGGTGACTCCGTCACTGATTTCAGTTGTAGTGCTATTTTCCGTAATATATTGATTTAAATTATATTTTATCGTTTTGTAACAATGGGTGTCTCGATAAG
>NZ_CAJXPA010000097.1 GCF_913058035.1 uncultured Paraglaciecola sp.
AAACAATACGAAGAAAATCGTCGTCGAGATAATTTAATCATGATGAGTGCCATGGATTTGTTATATTCATTATTTAGCAACAGTAATATGCCATTCACATTGTTACGTAACCTAGGCCTAAAGTTGGCAAATAATGCAGGTCCAATAAAAAATAACGCTATGAAATATGCAATGGGTTTGGCATAAAATTCTAGTTTTTTAAAACACTAACAAATCCCAATAGAAAGGTAGGTAGTAGATGGCAGTATTAATTATTTTAGCCGTATTGTTTATTGCTCTAATTGTTGTCGTTCCATTGATTGAGCGTTCTAAATTTAGAATGTCGGGCGAACAAATGGGTCAGTTGGGTCGCTGGATATTACCTTTGTTGGTGGTTATGGTGATCATTCAATTGGTTATGCACTACGCTAATTAAAGCACTTACCTTCCAAATATTTCACTTTATCTATTAGATTAAATAGGCAGATTAAATGGCAGTTCATTGGTATCCCGGGCATATGCACAAAGCTCAAAAAGAAATAAAAGAGGCGTTGCCACAAGTTGATGTACTAATTGAAGTGCTTGATGCACGTATTCCCTATTCTAGCGAAAACCCGATGATTGCTCAGCTACGAGGTGACAAGCCCTGTATCAAGGTTTTGAGTAAAACTGACCTTGCTGATCCAGATGTTACCGCCGCATGGCAGGAATTTCTTGAGCGTGAAAGAGCGGTTAAAACCTTTACTTCAACAACTGAAGAGCCAGCCAAGATGAAACAAATCTTGGAGTTATGCAGAAAAATGTTGCCCGAAAAAGATGCCAGTGTTAAGCCTATACATACTATGATTGTCGGGATTCCGAATGTAGGTAAGTCAACTCTGATCAATATTCTAGCGGAACGTGTCATTGCTAAAACGGGTAACGAAGCAGCTGTTACTAAAACCCAACAACGGATTAATTTAGGCAATGGTATTACCTTGTTCGATACCCCAGGCATATTGTGGCCAAAATTAGAGAACCCAAATAGTGGTTATCGATTGGCCTCCACTGGTGCAATTAAAGACACTGCTATGGAATATGATGATGTTGGTTTTTTTGCTGCAGATTATTTAATTAGGGCCTACCCAGAATTACTTAAAACACGTTTTGAGCTAGAGCATATACCTAACACTGAAATTGAGTTTTTGGAACTTGCAGCAGCTCGACGTGGCGCTTTAATGACAGGGGGAAGGGTGAACCTGCATAAAATATGTGAAGTATTTATTAATGAACTGCGATCTGGAAAGCTTGGCCGTATAAGCCTCGAAACACCCCAGATGATTGAACTAGAGGTGATAGAGATGGCTGCAGTAGCGGCTAAAAAAGCTGCTGATAAAGTCGATCGCAAAGAGCGCTTTAAGACTGGCTCATTAACGCCTGATAAAAAAGATCGAAAAGAAAAACGCGAAAACGACAGGGCAGAACAGTCACAGCGTATGAAAAAGCAATCAAATCGAAGGAAATAATGACCCTACATAGGATGTTGACCTGATGCAGGATTGTAATTCTTGTGGTAAGTGCTGTGTTAAATACAGCAATGGTGATTTGTCTGCATCAGATCAAGACATTGATATGTGGGAACTGTTTAAGCCTGATATCGCTGCGTATGTAAAAAAGGGCTTGATTTGGTTTTCACCACAAAGCGGTAAACAACTATCTTTGTGCCCTTTTTTGCGAGAAACCAAAAACACAGACGAGCCATCAAAGTCAGTGTATACCTGTGACATCTACTACGACCGGCCTGAGGACTGCCGTTTTTACCCAGTGACGGTTAAACAAATGATTAATGATGAATGTGAGATGTTACAACAAGGAGATTTATTGAACCCCAAACAAGCACAAAAAGACTTAGATCATTTGTTATCTGACAGCCGCCCAGCATTTGATAAAAGTTAAGAAGGTTGTCTAAATGTAGAAAATATATGTTCAATCATTAAAGTAATATCCTGCTGTTCCGCGCAGTTCTTTGAATAGATCACCAAACCCATAATTTGCATTTGTAGCCATTTACCTAACTGTTCAGTGTTGGCTGTTTGGCTTAATAATTTAAGTTGTTGTGCCTGAGTAAATAGTTCTGTAAATTTTTGTTGAATTTTTTGTAAGCCTGACAATGCATGAGTGTGTAATGTAGGTTGACTTGTTTCTGACTCAGATACCGTCTTGACCAACAAACAAATCCTACAGTTTTCTAGTTTGCCATTAACAAGAATAAAATCACTGACAAAGTATTTTAATGCTTCAAGTGGATGAGTCACCGAACGGTTATATTCATCTATTTTATTTAGACTTTGTTCTACGTAACAATTTAATACTTGTAAAAATAACGCTTCTTTGCTTCCAAACCCCGCATAAATACTACCAGGACGCATGTCCAGATGCTCTTGTAAATCACGCATCTTAGTCCCTTGATAGCCTTTTTGCCAAAAAAGTTCAGTGGCTTTGTTTAATACCTCGGCATGATTGTACTTCAAAATAAACGACCTCATAACTGGACTTGAACAGTTGTTCAAACTTAGCTTGAACAAACGTTCAAGTCCAGTTATATTATTTCTTTGCCATCTATTAATTATTATTAATAAAAGAGAGAAATATGAGTAACTTTGAATTGTATAACTTGGAAACCGCCCCGGAAGCTGCAAAACCTTTATTGGAAAAATCAATAAAAGGTTTTGGTATGCTGCCTAATCTCCACGCCATTATGGCTGAGTCACCAGCTTTGCTGGACGCATATCAAAAGCTACATGAATTGGCGCAAAATGCATCCTTCGATAAAGATGAGCTGACTGTTGTGTGGCAAACTATTAATGTTGAACATGGCTGCCATTATTGTGTACCCGCACATACTGCTATCGCTAATATGATGAGCGTCGATGCAGAAATAACAGAAGCTTTGCGTAATCAATCACCTCTTAAGTCGGTTAAATTAGAAACCTTGCGCGATACAACTCTGCTAATGGTCAGAAACAGAGGTATCGTAGAGCAGGCTGATATAGATACATTTTATACTGCAGGTTTTAATAAACAAAACTTACTTGATATAGTGCTTATTCTGGCACAAAAAGTGATGAGTAATTTTACTAATCACTTGGCCGAGACACCCGTTGATGATGCATTCCAGACATTTTCTTGGAGTAAGTAACACAATGTAGGATTTTATTTGATAAAAAGGGGCATAATTAGCCCCTTTTTATTATACATTCTAAGTTATGTAGCTAATCCCAAATTCCTTTTTTTGATTTACCCTGTATTTCACAATCACCAGATTTGTAACTAATTTTTTTGCCACTATCTCGTTTGGCAAAATAGTCCTTACTAATGGAAACGATAGTGGGGGTCATTAATACTAGTGCGGTAATATTTATCACTGTCATCAGACCTAATGCCATATCTGCCATCGCCCACACTTCAGGCAATGCAGCCATAGAACCCCATAGGATCATCAATAAATAGCCCACTGTATAGGCTGTTCGGCCTAATTTATTATCTAGTTTAAACATGTGAAGGTTACTTTCCCCGTAAGCATAGTTTGCAACAACTGAAGTAAACGCAAATAAGCTGATGGCTGCAGCGACAAAATCCCCTCCGACTTCACCTAAGTGTGAGCTCATAGCGTCTTGAGTCAAGCGAATACCCTCCATGCCTTCACCTGATGCACCACCAGCTAATAAGATAACAATTGCTGAACACGTGCATAAGATCATAGTGTCGATAAACACACCCAGCATCTGCACATATCCTTGCGACACAGGATGATTAGGGTTAGGCGTAGCGCTTGCAGCGGCATGAGGTACACTACCTGATCCTGCTTCGTTAGAATATAATCCACGTTGCACACCGTGTTTAAATGCTGCGCCCATTGCACCAGCGCCAGCTTCTTGTAAACCGAATGCTGAGCTAATAATGTCCCACAACATTGCTGGTACTAATTGAATATTTAGAAAAGTAATCGCTAAAGTTACCATTACATAGGTTACAGCCATAAAAGGTACGACCCATTCGGCGAATTTAGCGATAGCACGTAAACCACCCATAACAATCAACCCGGCAAAGACAATAATAACCAAGCCCGAATAAAGGGTAGGGATGTCGTAAGCATGATTTAGCGCGTCAGTAATAGTATTGGCTTGTACTGCACTAAAAATAAAGCCGTAGCCTAAAAATAAAAACAACGAAAATATGACAGCTAACCAACGCTTGTTTAAGCCCTGTTGAATATAATAAGCGGGCCCACCGCGGTATTCTCCATTTGTATCTTTAACTTTATAAAGTTGTCCAAGCACACTTTCTGCAAAGCCAGTAGCCATGCCAAGAAGTGCAATAACCCACATCCAGAAAATAGCACCAGAGCCACCTAGTGAAATTGCGACAGCAACTCCTGCAAGGTTACCTGTGCCCACTCTGGCGGATAAACTGGTACATAACGCTTGAAACGAGCTTATACCTGCTTTATCGCTTTGGGTACTGCCTTTCATTACTGAAAACATATGGCCAAAATGTCGAATTTGAATAAAACCTAATTTTACTGAGAACCACACACCCGCTGCTATCAACATGTAGATCAATATCTGACCGTTACCCCAAAGAATGTTGTTAATAAAAGCGACAATTTCGTTAATCAAGATTTGACTCACAAGTGTTTAAATACATGTTGGAAGTTTGCCGTTTAATGGCATTTAAGTCTAGGGTACAAAGTGAATCGATAAAAACAAAAATGCCAAGCATTAGCTTGGCATTTTTTTACTACAACTATAAATCTACAAATCAGCTTATAACAGCTCTTAAACTAAATGGCATATTTATAATCTAAATATGGCTGGGGTAGATGGACTCGAACCAACGAATGACGGGATCAAAACCCGTTGCCTTACCACTTGGCTATACCCCAATGGACTTATTTACTAAAGATATAAAATACCCTAAAGAAAGGTACAAAACATATTTATCACAAACTGTGCTAGTAATTGGTCTAATTACTCACAGTAAAATGGCTGGGGTAGATGGACTCGAACCAACGAATGACGGGATCAAAACCCGTTGCCTTACCACTTGGCTATACCCCAACAATGGTGCGGAAGGAGAGACTCGAACTCTCACGCCGTGAAGCACTGGAACCTAAATCCAGCGTGTCTACCAATTCCACCACTCCCGCATACCTTTATCCTAACAAGATAAAAGTGGTGGCTACAGCGGGACTCGAACCTGCGACCCCATCATTATGAGTGATGTGCTCTAACCAGCTGAGCTATGTAGCCACTAATCACTCCGTCTCCGAAGTGGCGCGTATTATGCTGATCTAGCTTTTTCTCGTCAACCGTTTTATGACATAAAATGTCTGTTTGGTTAGATACTAGGCAAGAAGGTGTAGTTTTGTTTATATGTTAGTCAATATGATATCATTTAGTGATGTCATCTATGCCTTGGTTTAAATTAAATCGTATATTTTAAGTTAGATCTTCTGATCTGATTAGATGAAAAAATATTTTTTATCGTGTTGACCATTAAGATGTTTGAAGGATTACATCCCAAAAGTTTGCTATTTGGTATTAGAATCAAGAAAAATAATACATAACATCTAAAATGTTGGCTAACTTTTATCAAACAATTAGGAGTAACAATATGAGTAGTAATTCATTATTTTATAAAAGTTATGCGGCGCGGATTGAGTTTAATGCTGAAAATGACTACTTTGTTGGTCATATAGTGGGAATTACCGATAAAATAGAATTCTTTGCTGACAATGTATCTGATTTAAAATTAGCCTTTGTAAAAGCAATAGAAGATTATTTAAAAACTTGTAAGAAAGTCGGTAAGGATCCGACAAAATATTATTCTGGAAAATTAATGCTACGTATGCTGCCGGAAGTGCATAAAGCAATCGCGAAGACTGCTCAACTTAGTGGTATGAGTATTAATCAATGGGCAGCGCAAGTACTCAGTAAAGAAGCTATTGCATAAGAATAAAACGATGATGTTGTTTATAATTTTTTGGTAATGACACAAAGCAATTAACAAAGAAAATATTTCGGATGTAAAATATAAAACACCCGCATTGTCGAGCGGGCATTTAAATAATTTATACATTAAACCTAAAGTGGATCACATCACCATCTTTTACTATGTATTCTTTTCCTTCTAGACGCCATTTACCTGCGTCTTTGGCACCTTGTTCGCCATTAAAAGCAACAAAGTTATCATAACCAATGATTTCAGCACGAATGAAACCTTTTTCAAAATCTGTATGAATGATCCCTGCCGTCTGGGGTGCTGTGGAGCCCTCTGGGAAAGTCCATGCACGTACTTCTTGAACGCCAGCTGTGAAATAGGTTTGTAGTGTTAGTAGTTCGTAACCACAACGAATGACGCGGTTTAGACCAGGTTCTTCTAGCCCCATATCCGCCATGAATTCGGCTTTTTCTTCTTCGTCTAGTTCACCAATTTCAGATTCCATTTCAGCACAAACGGCAACGACTACTGCACCTTCTGCCGCAGCAATTTCACGTACTTTGTCTAAATATGGATTATTCTCAAAACCATCATCATTCACATTCGCAATATACATGGTTGGTTTTAGCGTTAAAAAATTCATGTAGCTGATAAGTTTTAATTCATCTTTATCTAGCTCGACTGAACGTAATAATTCACCCGCATCTAAATGAGGTTTGATTTTTTCTAATACTTTGAGCTCAGATTTAGCATCTGCATCACCACTTTTTGCTCTTTTTGCAACTCTATGTAGTGCTTTTTCCGTTGTCTCTAAATCAGATAATGCCAATTCTGTATTGATAATTTCAATATCATCTTGGGGACTGATCTTGCCTGAGACATGAACTATATTATCATCATCAAAACAACGTACAACATGACCTATTGCATCTGTTTCACGAATATTAGCTAAAAATTTATTTCCTAAACCTTCGCCTTTGGATGCACCTTCCACTAAGCCTGCGATATCAACAAATTCCATGGTGGTTGGAATTGTGCGTTTAGGATTAACGATTGCTGCAAGTTTGTCTAAGCGTAAATCGGGCACAGGAACAACTCCCGTATTAGGTTCAATAGTACAAAATGGGAAGTTAGCCGCTTCAATACCAGCCTTAGTTAAGGCGTTGAAAAGTGTCGATTTGCCGACGTTTGGTAAACCGACTATGCCGCATTTAAAACCCATTTTTTTTTCCTTTTAATTTTATAAATGAACTGACGTAATCCGTCATTCTTAATTTCTTGTGAATTGTCAATCCGCCTTAAACGAATGCAGGCGATTCATGGCTTTTTTGAGGTCGTCTTTGACTAATATTTCAAGACAACGGGTAGCTTCATCAATAGCATCCTCGATTTGCTGCTGTTCTTTTTGAGGTGCTTTGCCTAATACATGACCGGTAACGCGATTTTTATCGCCAGGATGGCCGATACCAATACGCAAACGCAAAAAATCTTTTTGATTGCCCAAGCTACTCACAATGTCACGAATTCCGTTTTGACTCGAACTACCACCCGTTTTAAATTTGGTAACCCCTGGTGGGAGATCCAATTCGTCAAACGCGACTAATAGGCCAGATATTGGAATGCGATAAAAATTTGCAATTGCTGCAACAGATTGTCCGCTTTTATTCATGAAAGTAGTAGGAATGAGAAGCCTTATATCTCGCCCAGCAATGGAGACACGACCAGTATAGCCATAAAATTTATTTTCTAGTTTTAGGGAGCAATTGTAAATTTTAGCAAGTGACTCAACAAACCATGTTCCAGCATTGTGGCGGGTATGCTGGTACTCAGGGCCTGGATTACCCAGGCCCACAATTAGGCTGATATGCTCTAATTGTTTATCAGACAAGCAACTTATTCCGAAGCTTCGTCTGCTTCAGCTGCATCGCCTTCAACTTTAGGACCCTTTGCTAGTTTAACTGTAACAACAGCCAAATCATGCGTTTCGCCTTTATTTAGCTCAACTAAAGTTACGCCTTTAGGTAATACTAAATCAGTTAAATGAACCGTTTGATCTAGGTCAACATTCATCAAATCAACTTCGATAAACTCAGGCAGGTCACCTGGTAAACAACTAACTTCTACATCGACCATGTGATGCTCAGCATGGCCACCGTTTAGTTTGATTGATTCAGCATTTTCTTCGTTCAAGAAGTGCAACGGTACGTTCGTTTGTAATGCTTTTTTCGCGTCAACACGTAAAAAATCAAGGTGCATAACAAGAGGTCTAAACGCATGACGTTGCATGTCTTTAACCAATACTTCTACTTTCTCTTCACCAATATTCAATGTAAGAACATGAGAATAAAACGCTTCAAAGCCTTGAGCTTGGAAAACTTTATTGTGGTTAAGAGTCAAAGAAACGGCTTCTTTGTTCGCTCCGTATAAGACAGCAGGTACTTTTTCAGCGTGACGTAGGCGGCGGCTCGCACCTTTCCCTAAATCAGTGCGGATTTCTGCATCTAGTGTGAAAATTCCTTCAGACATTGAGGTAACTCCAATAATAGTAAAATGTGTGTAAATTTTTGCGACCAAAATTTACGTTAAATAGCTAATTGACTGCCATGAGGCAACAACTTGACTACATCCCTAAAAAAGGGCGGCGAATATTAACACCACATTCCAACAGAAACAATAAAGTTGTGAACTATTTAGTAATAAAAAAGCGGCTTTTAAAAGCCGCTTTTAAAGGAATAATAATTACCAGACTAGTACTCAAACATGGCTGAAATGGACTCTTCATTACTGACTCTTCGAATAGCTTCAGCAAGCATATTTGATAAAGTAAGTTGTTTGACTTTGGGTATGGCTTTAATCTCATCGCGCAGAGGTATGCTGTCTGTAACAATAATTTCATCAATCACAGAGTCACGTAAATTTTGTGCAGCATTGCCCGAGAATATAGCGTGTGTTGCGTAAGCATAAACATTTCTGGCACCATGTGCTTTTAATGCCTCTGCCGCTTTTGCCAAAGTGCCACCAGTATCGATCATGTCATCAACAATGATACAATCGCGGTCTTGAACATCACCTATTATATGCATTACTTGGGCGACATTAGCCTTGGGCCGACGCTTGTCGATAATTGCCAAGTCGGTATCGTTCATCAACTTAGCCAACGCTCTAGCTCGGACCACACCACCAATATCTGGAGATACTACAACCGGGTTATGAAAATCACGTTGACGCATATCGTCTAACAAAATCGGTGTACCAAAAGCATTATCCACTGGTACGTCAAAGAATCCTTGAATTTGTTCGGCGTGCAAATCGATAGTTAAAACACGATCAACACCCACATTTGACAAAAAATCGGCAACGACTTTAGCTGTTATAGGTACTCTGGCTGAACGCACTCTTCTGTCTTGTCGTGCATACCCAAAATAAGGAATAACAGCAGTAATTCGTCCCGCGGATGCTCGACGAAATGCATCGATCATTACAATCAATTCCATTAAATTGTCGTTAGTTGGTGCACAAGTTGATTGGATAATAAATACATCTGAGCCACGTACATTTTCGTGAATTTCTACACTGATTTCCCCATCGCTAAAACGTCCAACACTCGCGTGTCCTAGCTTGGTGTAAAGCCTATCAGCTACTTTTTGGGCCAATTCAGGTACTGCATTTCCAGAGAAAATCTTCATATCCGGCACGGTAATATCCTCAGTGCTTATTAATTAGCTGGGGCTGTTTGTTTTGAACCTATTTATAGTACGGTTCAAATAATGCTGCCTCAACATGTATCGCTTTAAAATTGGCTGGAGTAGATAAATTTGAATCAACGAAATAGTCATTGATCAAAAATGCTGCCTCAACACGTATTACATAATAGTTTCTGAGATAAATATTTTTATCAACAGGGTGTCCACTGTCCAATAATACAACTTCAACATGTCCACCAAATTATGGCTGTAGTCACTGAGGTTGAAACAACGATATGAGCGCATAACAAGCTGGCTGCTCTAACAGCGACTTAAAATGGCTGGCTTAGCTGAATAAGAATCAACGAAGTTGTCGATGTTCATAACTCGCTTAACAAACAATTTTTAAATCTGCTGAGGCCATCAAATTTGTGCCGAAAGCAGTTGCGGGTAAAACTTGCCACCTCAGTATAATACAATAATAATTTGGCTGGGTAAGCTAGAGTAGTATCAACGAACCGCCGTTGAGCATTATCTATTGCCATACCCCAATTAAACTTAATATATTTGTGTTTGAAGCTTTATGTGTAAAGGGGATGTGTTAACCCCACTCGCAACAAAGCTTGTACTGCCTTGTGGTAATAAAGCCTGAACATCTAGCGCTTCCTTGCGATTTTCAAATATTGCAAAAACACATGCTCCAGTGCCGGTCATTCTCGACGGCGCGTATTCTAACAACCAGTGTAATGCTTTTGCAACATTCGGATAGTGTTTGCAGACTAATTCTTGGCAATCATTATGAGTGTTAGCAAAGCTATAATCGTTAAAATTAATTATTGCTGTATTTCTAGGCAACTCAAGCAATGAAAATATCTCAGCTGTGCATACATGGCTATCAGGAAACAATACTAAATAATTTTTTTCTGGGAGACTAACTTGCTGTAGTTTTTCACCTACACCTTCCGCAAAAGCTGTTTTTCCTTGAATGAAAATAGGTACATCCGCACCCAGAGTTAAGCCTAGTGTTGATAAGTTTGTGTCAGATAATTGACAATTCCATAACTTATTTAGAACTAGCAAAGTGGTTGCTGCATTTGATGAGCCACCACCAATACCACCGCCCATTGGCAAACGTTTTTTAAGATGAATATCACAACCCAAATTATGGGATGGGTTATTTGGCAAACTTTGCTTCAATAACAAAGCAGCTTTGATTATTAAATTATCATTGTCAGCGACCCCTTCAATGGGGTCCACTAATTTAATTTCATTAGAATAATTGACTTCAAAAGCAAGCTCATCACCGTAGTCAAGTACTTGGAATAAGCTTTGTAATTGATGGTAACCGTTTTTGTATCGGCCGTTAATGTGCAAAAATAAGTTTAGTTTGGCTGGGCTTGGCCACCAGTCCAAAGGTTGTTTACTCATGCAATTCCCATTTATTAACACGGATTATCAGTTGATTGTTGTTATTTTGTAATAACACTTTATGAGGCAACCATATACCGTCTACTAATTTATAATTGTCATAGTTAATTAACCAATTTTTGCACTTATTACACATAGGTTGCAATTGGTTGATCCAACCTTGACTACTGATCAGCACCTTATCGTTCTTTTGATGTTGTCCTTTTATCCATAGACGTAATTTTTCTACAGGTATTTGCCAACCTGTTACCCGCCAAATTAAATAACTAGGGTCAGAGTCTTGATAAATTTCATCATCAGTGGTCAAAGTGACGCCTTTTTTATCACCCTTCAAATTAAGTAGTGAGGTACCAATAATAGATGTCAAATTAAGCTGATATTGTTGTTGGTTTTGTTGCCACCTAAAATTAGCACTTTGATTTTTTTCAGAATTTCTAAAACCTATCTTACCTTTTATCAACCAACTTTCTTGTTGTTTCAACGATAACTGATGAACAGTCGAATTTAAACTGACCGTCGGTTTGGATAGGGTGCCACAACCCGCCAGAAAAAAAACAAGGATAAATATACATAAAGTTTGTTTTTTTAAGTAATAAGTTGGCATCACAATTTCAATAACGCTCTATAATAATAAAATCGATTAAGGTAATAGGAACATACAAGTGACATTGCTTTCAATAGTTTTACCTTTTGCGTACAATGCGGCCATTAAATCGGCCTAACCCATATTGTAGCTTACCTAATCATTCCATGACCCTAATTGCTTTTGGTATTAACCATAAAACAGCCCCAATTGAATTGCGTGAAAAAATAGCGTTTTCACCTGATGCAATAGTGAAGGCGCTGGCATCCTTACGGCAAGAGACAGGCGCTGTTGAGTCTGTGATTTTGTCAACTTGTAATAGAACCGAGATTTATGCACAACTTGATGACACACAGACAAATTATATTTCTACTTGGCTTGCTAATTTTCATGGTGTACAACCCAAAGAATTAAAAGACAACAGCTATCTGTATACTGACCAACAAGCCGTTAATCACATTATGCGCGTGGCCTGTGGGTTAGACTCCATGATGTTAGGTGAGCCACAAATTTTGGGGCAAGTTAAGCAAGCATTCACTGATGCCAAAAATTCTGGTGTTATCAAAGGAGATTTCGAAAGGCTGTTCCAACATACTTTCTCGGTAGCCAAAAGAGTACGTAGTGAAACAGATATTGGCGCTAATGCAGTTTCTGTTGCCTATGCATCGGTACAATTAGCCAAACATATCTTTTCATCGCTAGAGCAAAGTCGTGTGTTATTGATTGGCGCAGGTGAAACTATAGGTCTTGTGGCAAAACATTTGTTTGAACAAAATGTTAAATCGTTAACTGTTGCCAACCGCACGTTAGAAAGAGCTCGAGCTATTGCAGGCCCCTTAAATGCATCGGTTTTGACATTAGCGCAGATCCCTCAGCATTTAAAAGATGCAGACATCGTGATCAGTTCAACTGCCAGTCAATTACCTATTTTAGGTAAAGGTTTAGTGCAAAGTGCATTAAAAGAACGCAAACATAAACCCATTTTCTTAGTCGATTTGGCCGTGCCTCGAGATATCGAACCAGAGGTCGGTGAATTGGATGATGCTTATCTTTATACAGTAGATGATTTACAACAAATAGTAGAAAAAAACCTCGCCAATCGACAAGATGCTGCTGCCCTTGCTAACGAAATGGTGACGCAGCAGGTACAACAGTTTGTGCGTTGGCAGCAAAGCCAAGCGTCGATTGATGTGATAAAAGGTTTTCGCGATCAAAGTGAGTTGCAGCGTGATAACTTAGTCAGTAAAGCATTAAATCAGCTTGCGGACGGTAGAAATGCTGAACAAATTATAATTGAACTTGCTAACAAATTAACCAATAGCCTAATTCATGCACCTACTAAAGCTTTGAAAAATGCGGCTAGTGAACAAAACTCACAGCAGCTTGAATTACTTATAGATGCATTAGATCTAAAAAAATCAGATAATTAGCGGCTAAAATAGTCCGCACATGGAAATATAATGAAAGAATCAGTACAACGGAAACTTGAAGTATTAGATGATCGCTACGAAGAAGTGCAAGCTTTGCTGAGTGATGCTGAAGTCATCGCAGATCAAGACAGATACAGAGGTTTGACTAAAGAATATTCACAGTTAGAAGGTGTAGTGAAGTGTTTTCGTGACTATCAAAGTGCTCAGAAAGATTTTGAATCTGCGCAAGAAATGATGCAAGAAGACGACGCAGATATGCGTGAGATGGCTCAAGAAGAATATAAATCAGCTAAACAAAGTATCGAAGAATTTACTCAAGAATTACAGGTATTATTACTTCCTAAAGATCCTAATGACGAAAGTAATTGTTTTGTGGAGATACGTGCCGGTGCAGGAGGGGACGAAGCCGCTATCTTTGCAGGTGATTTATTTCGAATGTACAGTCGCTATGCTGAAAAACAAAACTGGAAAGTCGAATTAGTGACGTCTAATGAAGGCGATCACGGAGGCTATAAAGTTGTGATTGCTAATATCATTGGTGATGGGTCTTACGGGATTATGAAGTTTGAGTCAGGCGGGCATCGCGTTCAACGTGTACCTGATACTGAGTCGCAAGGGCGAATTCATACTTCAGCTTGCACTGTGGTAGTGATGCCTGAAGTCCCTGAATCTGAGACTATTGAAATCAATAAAGCCGATTTGAAAATTGATACCTTTAGAGCTTCAGGTGCCGGTGGTCAGCACGTTAATAAAACTGACTCTGCGATCCGTATTACTCACAATCCATCAGGAATAGTCGTGGAGTGCCAAGACGAACGTTCACAACATAAAAATCGTGCTAAAGCGATGGCTATATTACAGTCTCGATTGACACAATTAGAAGAAGATAAACGCCAAGCTGAAGAAACGTCTACACGCCGAAACCTAGTGGCCAGTGGTGACCGTTCAGAACGAATTCGTACTTATAACTTTCCACAAGGACGGGTTACCGATCATCGGATTAATTTAACTCTTTATTGTTTAGATGATGTGATTGCTGGTGAACTCAATGCCGTATTGGAACCTATTAGGCAAGAACATCAAGCTGATTTATTGTCCTCACTTTCTGATGAATAAACCGTTCTTGGCAATATGTTATTAACCATTGCTCAAGCATTGTCTTGGGCCAGAGAGCAGCTCAGTTCCCATAATGTAAGTGATGATGGCCTGCATGATTGTGCTGCAATTGACAGCAAAATTTTGTTGGCCGCATCTTTACAGCGAGAAGTTATTTATCTACACACTTGGCCTGAAAAGCGCCTAGATAAATTGCAGACAGAAATATTTAAACATTACATGTCACAAAGGATTTTAGGGCACCCGGTAGCGTATATTATTGGCTTCCGAGATTTTTGGACTTTACGTTTAAATGTATCTGCAGCCACTTTAATACCGCGTCCCGAAACTGAGTTGATAGTTGAAATATCTTTGTCTCTTGATTTGGCTAAATGTGCAAAAGTACTAGACTTGGGTACTGGCTCGGGCGCTATTGCATTGGCGTTGGCGAGTGAAAAACCTAATTGGTTAATAACTGGGTTAGATAAAATTGCCGAAGCGGTTATATTAGCTAAAGATAACGCCACCATTCATAAACTCGAACGAGTCAATTTTATTCAAAGTGACTGGTTTTCTGCCGTTGAGCATCAACAATTTAATCTAATAGTCACAAACCCGCCTTATATCGAAGACAATAACCGCTATTTACTTCAAGGTGATGTGCGTTTTGAGCCCAGCAGTGCCTTAACATCTGGCTCAGATGGTCTTGATGATATTCGTTTAATTGTTTCTCAAAGTAAGCACTACCTAGCTGCTGATGGATGGTTAGTTATTGAACATGGTTATCAGCAAAGTGACCCGATAAGAGATATTTTAACTGCACATGGTTTTATTCAAATTCGAAACGAATATGACCTAAATGGTTTTCCACGTGTTTCTTTAGGGAAAGTAGAAAAATAAGGAACATTAATTTTTTATTATTGTTTTATATTGGACTATGCTGGCAGTTGACTTGTTTTATTATAAAGTTGTTCGACAAATAAGCTTTTACTTTGCAAAGTTGTAACTATTTAAAAAACTATTTGACCATTATCGAGTCGTTATTCTATAGGAAAGTGTTATGTCTGACGAAATTTTGTTTGCAGAAGATACTGACGAAGAAATTGAGTTACAGGGTAAGTGGAAAGTATTGATCGTTGATGATGAGCCAGAAGTGCACGCAGTGACTAAGCTAGCTCTCGGAGATTTTGTGTTCCAAGAAAAGGACCTTGAATTTATTAGTGCGTTTGATGGTGAAGAAGCAAGAAGAATGTTCCTTCAACATGAAAACATAGCAGTGGTACTTCTTGATGTTGTTATGGAGACTGATGACGCAGGTTTAAAAGTAGCAGAATTTATTAGAAACGAAGCGAATAACCATTTTACCCGAATTATTTTACGCACAGGCCAACCAGGTCAAGCTCCAGAACGTGATGTAATCATTAATTACGATATTAATGATTATAAATCTAAGACTGAGCTGACTTCTCAAAAACTATTTACGGTAGTCCTTGCCGCTCTTCGATCTTATCGAGATATTATTGTTATTGAAGAAAATAGACAAGGTTTAGAAAAAATAATTTTGGCATCCGCCAACTTATTTAGCTTTCATTCTTTAGAAAGTTTTATTCGAGGTATTTTACAACAACTGGCTTCTTTGTTGGGGGGCACCCAAGATACTGCATACTTAACCTCAGCTGTTGTTGGTCCAAAGCCTATTGAACAATATAATTCTTCGGAGCTATTTGTGTTCACGGGTAAAGGAGAATATGCAAATACAGAAGGTAAAAGGCTTGAGCAAGTGATCGATGGGAAAGAGTTAATTTCTTGTCAGCAAGCTTATGTAAATAAATCTATCATATTTGAAGACGAGTATTTGGTGGCCTATTGTGGTGGTAAAACGAAGAAAGGTTCACTGCTTTATATGTCTGGCTTACCAAGAAAATTGACAAAATCAGATGAAAATTTAGTCGACATGTTTTCTCGAAATGTGCAGGTCGCATTTGATAACGTGCTGTTAAAAAAGGATGTTGAAGATACACAACAGGAAATTATTGAGCAACTAGCAGATATAATAGGAACAAGTTACGGTAGTAAAAATCATACACAACGTATGGTCAAAATTTGTGATGTTTTAGGCCGTGCAGCCAAACTTTCTAAAGAAGATTTAAAAACCTTATGTCTGGCTGTTCCCTTATATGATATTGGGAAAATTAGAATTTCAGAAAACATAATACTGAACCCTAGCAAACTTAATGAAGATGAAATGGTAGAAATTCGTCACCATGCAGAGATAGGTTATAACTTATTTAAAGATTCTAATCGTCCTCTGATTAAAACGGCTGCACTCATCGCTAGGGACCATCACGAGCACTGGAACGGAAAAGGTTATCCAAATGGTAAATCTGGGAGAAATATTCATATATTTTGCCGTATTACTGGCCTTGCTGACGCTTTTGATGCAATGCGAACCGAACGAAGTTATAAAAAAGCATGGCCATTGGAAAAAGTGATGGACATAATAGTGTCACAAAAAGGTCAGCAGTTTGATCCTAATATGGTTGAGCTTCTACAACAAAATATCGAAGAAATAGAAAATATAATACAAAGCTTTTCTAATAATAGTTAAATTATTTACCAACCAGAAAACCAAGATTTATAAATACTTTGATATTGTTAAATAATTTATAAACGTTGATTTATTTGATGGTGTAGCAATAGATTAATGACTTCCATTAGCGCTACCTAGTTAGATGTAAATATAAGATCCCAATTCAATTTACAACTGATTAGAGAGTCATCAGTTG
>NZ_CAJXPA010000098.1 GCF_913058035.1 uncultured Paraglaciecola sp.
GATTAATAATAACTAATAAATCATATTTCTGCATTTATGAAATTGCACATTTTCTTTATTTATTGTCTTTACTTTCACTAAACATTACTGAATGCCGGCTACTGTGAAACTGGAGCAAAAAACTCTTAGTGAATATTTTATGTATTACTTTTATTGCATAAAACATGAATAAAAAAATAAAAAAATAAAAATTAAACGTTTTACATGGACAAATTGAAGGTAAACAAATTTCTCTTAATTTATAATAAAAAGGTTAAAGCATATGTCTAATAAAATTGGTGGGGTTTTTTCTTTTTTGATGAAAGAAAAGATCATTGCCAAAGCGGGATTTAATCGCTGGTTAGTCCCCCCAGCATCTATTGCAATCCATCTATGTATTGGCTCAGTTTATGCCTGGAGTATTTTTAATCCTGCGTTAATCAAAGAGTTAGGCGTAGTCACAGGTTCTGCCGGTGACTGGACATTGAGTAGTGTTGTATGGATATTTTCTGTAGCAATCGTGTTTCTTGGTTTATCTGCCGCAGTTGCCGGTAAATGGCTAGAAGCGGTGGGCCCTCGCTGTGTTGGAGTTACCGCAGCTTTTTTATGGGGGGGTGGATTTGTTATTGGTAGTATCGGTATCGCTACTCATCAATTGTGGCTGGTATACCTAGGTTACGGCGCCCTTGGCGGTTGTGGGTTGGGTTTAGGGTATGTATCTCCAGTTTCGACCTTACTTCGCTGGTTCCCAGATAAACGTGGCATGGCCACGGGTATGGCAATTATGGGTTTTGGTGGTGGGGCTATGATCGGCGCACCTTTAATTGCTTTTTTATTAAAGCTGCATGCTGTTGCACCCACTTATGTTGGAGCCGAAGGTTCAGTTAAATTGATAACTGAAGCGGGTAAACGTTTTTTTGAATCCGCTTCGGGAAACATAGAAGTTGTGGTTGCAACTGCAAGTGAAGCTGCGACAATGGCGATCCCTGGTGATGCTGGTGTATACGCAGTGGGCACCGGCAACACGGGCGCTGCAGGTACATTCTTAACTCTAGGTATTGTGTACTTTATAGTTATGATCATCGCTTCTTTTTCATACCGTGTTCCTGCAGAAGGCTGGAAGCCAAAAGGTTGGAAGCCACCAGCTAAAGATGAATCAGCTAAGAGCATGATTAGTCACAACCATGTGCACATTGATCAAGCGATTAAGACACCACAATTTTGGAAATTATGGGTTGTACTTTGCTTCAACGTTACTGCTGGTATCGGCGTAATTGGTGTTGCGAAAACGATGATGGTAGATATTTTTGGTTCCACTTTACCAACGGTTGCTACAGCAACTTTTGCCGGTACATATGTATTAATGATTTCTGTATTTAATATGTGTGGACGATTCTTTTGGGCTTCTATTTCAGACTTCATTGGTAGAAAAAACACTTATCACTGGTTCTTCGCTTTGGGCACCCTTCTATACTTGTCTATTCCTTATGCTGCCTCACAGGTGAGTGCTGATCCTTCAGTTACTTGGTTGATTATGTTTTATGCTGCGACCATGATTATTTTCACTATGTATGGTGGTGGTTTCGCTACTATCCCTGCATATTTAGCTGATATTTTTGGAACGCTACATGTTGGTGGAATACACGGTCGTTTGTTAACGGCGTGGGCTACTGCTGGCGTCCTAGGGCCATTTGCTATCACGTATCTAAGAAACATGTCACTAAATGATGCCATTGCCGACTTAGTTGCAAAAATAGATCCTGCTGTATTTCAGGCTAAATTTGGTTCAGCGGTAGGTCAGCTAAATGAATTGGTTGCGGCTAAAACCGTAACGGTAAGCAAGTTGATGGAACTAGTGCCCACTGACACAATCGATCCAACGCCAAGCCTATACAATACGACTATGTATGTTATGGCAGCACTATTGGTTATTGCTTTTTTTGCCAATTTAACGGTTCGTCCAGTTGATGCAAAACACCATGTAGAGAATACGCATCCATAAATAAAGCCCATAAATGAGCTGAATGAGGTTAAAAATCAAAGCCCCTTTAATTAAATTTAAGGCGGCTTTTTATTGACTATTGTGATGGATGAGAGACAAAAAGAAACACGCCAACTTATAGACGACACTCGGAACTATTGCGTAGATCAGTCGCCAATAGATTGTGCTGAGACAGCCTTAATTATCTAAGGTAATCGAATATATATGAGGCGTTCACCAAGGTAATATATCTTCTAAATTACAAACATCCCCACAACAAAAAGGCTTATAACCAGCAAGCTTTAGTACCGACTGTTGAAATTTTTCAGTTTTTAATTCAGCAATCAACTGCTGAACTGCAAATTTTTTGACTGATTTATGATGGCAAACTAATACGTAATTTTCTGTTGTTAATGGTATGAAGTCTAAACCAAATTGCCTCGCTGCTGTTTCAACTCCAATACCCGTATCAGCCATACCAGAGGCCACATATGCCGCAATCGCTGAGTGCGTAAATTCAATTTCATGAAAACCTGCAACTTGTTCAAAATCAACTGTTGCCCTTCTAAATATTTCTTCGATCAATAAACGTGTTCCTGAGTTGTCCTGACGATTGATAAACTTAATGTCGGCGCGCAATAAATCTTCAATTTTTTCAATACCTTTAGGATTGCCATTTTTGACCATCAAGCCTTGTTTTCTCGTGACAAACCGAATGACCTTGTAGGTGTTTGGCTTAAAATATTTACTATACACATCGACGAGAGTCTGGTTTACGAAATCAGTGGGCAAATGAAATGCAGCAATGTCACATTCCCCTTTAGTCAAAGCCTGAAGTGATTCCTCAGCGGTTTTGTATTGTAAATTTAATTTAAATTTATTTGTAAATTCAGGTAACAAAGCCACAGCGTAACCATGACTAGCTAAAATTCTTAATAGGGGTTCTTTAAATGTGAGATTCTTTTGTATTTCCAAATTTAATTCTGAGGCTAAACTATTAAGCTGAGGCTCAAAGCGTGCATTAACTAACTGTTCTGCCCATAATAATTTTTCACCTAAGGGTGTCAATTTGGCCCCTTTTCCCTTCTGTAGTTCAACTAACTCAGAGCCAAAAAAATCAGTACATTTTTTTAAAATATTCCACACGTGGCGATAAGACATTCCGAGTTCAACCGCGGCTTTGGTTAATTTACCTGATTCATGAATTGCATTTAGTAAAGGAAAAATTCGGGAATCAACGTTGTCGCCGTTTTCATCATAAAACTTCCATGCAGCCTTAATATATATTCTCTTTGCTATCACTACTTTATTTTGCATTCTGACTGGACACCTGTATGTATTGTTGACTTTTTGAGTTTCTATCTACTGTTAATCCTGCTGCAAAGAGCCAACCTATCCTGATAAAAAAAGCGCTATTTATGTATTCTGTACAAAACGATATAAGAATAAGAAATACATTTCATATTCTTATATTTAAACAGTGATGTTACAATTTATTAACATTGTACTATATTACTATAACGCTATAAACATATGCACTTTATTTCATATTTAAAAAGTAAGTCCGTCATCTAGGAGACACAATGCAATTAGATTTTTCTTCAGATTTATCCAATGTGGTCAAAATCATTGACACTCTAAAACATAAGAAAGGTGCTTTGCTGCCCATATTGCATCAAATCCAGAGAGAGATTGGTTATATTCCATTAAAAACCATTGACACAATAGCTAAAAAACTTCAACAAACACCGGCTGAAATTCATGGTGTGATCAGCTTTTATCATCAATTTAGAACATCACAACCGGGTGAGCACAAAATTCAAATATGCCGTGCTGAGGCTTGCCAATCACGCGGAAGTAGAGAGCTTGAACAACATGCTAAAGAACACCTTGCCATAGACTACAGAGGTACGACCGCTGATAAAAAATTTAGCCTCGATAGTGTTTACTGTTTAGGTAACTGTGCAACGGGCCCTAATATAAGAATTAACGACGAGCTCTATGGCCGAGTGAATAATGAGAAATTTGAACGTCTTGTTTCCACATTTAAAACACAAATTAACGGGAGATAATGGTGAACATTAAAATGTTTATCCCAAGAGAAAGTACTGCATTATCTCTTGGCGCCAATGATGTTGCGCGTTCCGTATCAGACTATTCAACTCTGCACGAAGCACAGTTAAACTTAATACGAAATGGCTCCCGCGGTATGTTTTGGTTAGAGCCTATGCTGGAGGTCGAAACCTCAAAAGGACGATTTGCTTACGGTCCGGTTGATGTCTCAGATGTGCCCAGCATCATGGAAGACATCACAACCAATTTATTATCCAAGCATACCCAGGAGCATAGGTTGGCGCTCGGCCTGACCGAAGAGCTCACATACTTAAAAAAGCAAACACGATTAACATTTGCCCGCGCAGGCATAACAGATCCTTTATCGCTGAATGATTACTTGGCATTGGATGGATTCAGTGGTCTACACAAAGCGCTCGCTGCTAGCAGTCAAGAAATCGTTACCACGGTAGTCGACTCTGGACTAAGAGGCCGTGGTGGAGCCGCTTTCCCAACCGGTATAAAGTGGCAGACTGTGCATGATGCCCCCTCTGATAAAAAATATATTGTGTGTAATGCTGATGAAGGAGATTCAGGTACCTTTGCTGATAGGTTAGTCATGGAATGTGACCCCTTTATGCTTATCGAGGGCATGATCATTGCGGGACTGGCAGTGGGTGCTGACGAAGGCTATATTTATCTTAGGTCTGAGTACCCTGTTGCCGATGAAATACTGCAAGAAGCCATCGTAATAGCGACAAAAGAAGGTTACTTAGGGAATAATATTTGTGGCAGTGGGAGAACATTTAATCTGGAAGTCAGGTTAGGCGCTGAAGCTTATATTTGTGGTGAGGAGACGTCTTTGCTTGAGTCTTTGGAAGGTAAACGTGGTGAAGTGCGTTTTAAGCCACCACTTCCCGCGATAGAAGGTTTTTTTGGTAAACCCACCGTTGTTAATAACGTATTATCCTTGTCTGCCGTCCCCTATATTCTTAGTCAAGGTGGACAAGCTTACCAACAATATGGAGCCAATCGTTCAAGGGGTACCTTGCCATTGCAGTTGGCGGGAAATGTTAAACAAGGTGGCCTCATTGAATTACCTTTTGGTTCGACCTTACAAAGCCTGCTTAACGATTTTTCAGGGGGAACAGAAAGTGGTAGACCAATCAGAGCAATTCAGGTTGGCGGACCTTTAGGTGCTTACTTACCCACTTCTAAATTTGATATCCCGCTGGACTACGAGGAGTTTACTAAGGCATCAGCAGTGTTAGGTCACGGTGGAATAGTCATTTTTGACGACACTGTAGATATGCTAGAGCAAGCTCGGTTTTCAATGGAATTTTGTGTCGATGAGTCTTGTGGTAAGTGTACCCCATGTAGAATCGGCTCAACGCGAGGTGTGGAGGTGATTGATCGGATAAAATATGATGATTCACGCGCTGAAAACATGATATTACTGAGCGACTTATGCGAAACCATGATTAATGGCTCATTGTGTGCAATGGGAAGTATGACCCCAATCCCAGTAACAAGTGCTTATAAAGATTTTCCTGAAGATTTTCATTTACCTTCAAACAACGCAGTATTAGAGGAAACTAATCATGGTTAATTATTATAATCCCGCAACTGAAGGCGCTTCACATCAACCAAAGTTTGATGTGAATAAAGATTATGGAACCCCTGCCAGTAAATCTACTGAGACAGTATGCATAGAAATAGATGGCGTAACACTGACTGTTGCTGAAGGTACTTCAGTGCTACGGGCTGCTGCCATGGCTGACATTAATATTCCCAAATTATGTGCAAGTGATAATTTAAAAGCGTTTGGATCCTGTCGTTTGTGCGCTGTACAAATTACCGGAGTGCGTGGATATCCAGCCTCATGTACCACCCCCGTTAAAGAAGGTATGGTGGTAACCACACAAAATGATGACATTGCTAAATTACGCCGCAATATCATGGAACTGTATATATCTGATCATCCACTTGACTGCTTAACATGTTCAAGTAATGGTGATTGTGAATTACAAGACGTAGCCGGTGCTGTAGGTTTACGTGAAGTACGTTACGGCTTTGATGGTGATAATCATCTTGATGCCAAAATTGATGACTCAAACCCTTATTTCACTTTCGAACCAAGCAAATGTATAACTTGCTCTCGATGCGTTAGAGCATGTGAAGAAGTTCAAGGCACCTTTGCCTTAACTATCGAAGGTCGTGGTTTTGCATCCAAAGTCAGTGCAGGAACTAGCGATGAAAATTTTATGTCTTCTGATTGTGTATCTTGCGGCGCCTGCGTGCAGGCATGTCCCACCGCAACATTGATGGAAAAGTCAGTTATCGAAAAAGGGCAGCCAGAACACAGCATCATCACTACCTGCGCATATTGTGGAGTGGGTTGTTCATTCAAAGCTGAAATGAAAGGTGAAGAAGTTATACGCATGGTGCCTTACAAAGGTGGTAAGGCCAACCAAGGCCACTCCTGTGTTAAAGGGCGCTTTGCTTTTGGCTATGCCACCCATAAAGATCGTGTGACTGAGCCTATGGTACGCGACAACATTGATGAAGAGTGGAGAGTAGTTAGTTGGGATGAAGCTTTAGCATTTTCAGCCAATAAAATTAAAAATATTCAGGCTAAATATGGTCGTGAAAGTGTTGGCGGAATCACTTCATCTCGCTGTACTAATGAAGAAACCTATCTGGTTCAAAAATTGATACGCGCTGCTTTTGGCAATAACAATACCGATACCTGTGCCCGTGTTTGTCATTCACCCACAGGTTATGGATTAAAAGCAACAATCGGTGAGTCTGCTGGTACCCAAACGTTCGAGTCGGTAATGCAATCAGATGTGATTATGGTTATCGGAGCTAATCCTACTGACGCACACCCTGTATTTGCATCAATGTTGCGTAAACGTTTGCGTGAGGGGGCCGAGTTAATTGTGGTTGATCCAAGAACAATTGACTTGCTTAACACCGCTCATATCAGCGTTAATCATCATCTTCCGTTAAAACCGGGCACTAACGTTGCTATGATAAATGCAATAGCGCACGTGGTGATTAGCGAAGGCCTTGAAGATAAGAATTTTATTGAACAGCGCACTGATGAATATAACGCATGGCGTGAATTTATTCTCGATGAGGTCAACTCGCCCGAAGCAATGGAAAGCATTACCACTGTTAATGCTGAACAAATACGTATTGCAGCCCGCGCCTTTGCCAAGGCAAAAAATGGTGCAATCTATTATGGCTTAGGTGTTACTGAGCACAGCCAAGGCTCTACTATGGTAATGGGTATAGCAAACCTAGCGCTGGCGACTGGAAACATAGGTCGTGAAGGCGTGGGTATCAACCCATTGCGTGGACAAAATAATGTCCAAGGTTCTTGTGATATGGGTTCATTCCCGCAAGAACTTCCGGGTTATCAGCATGTAAGCGACGATTTACTTCGCGGTAAATTTGAAAAAAACTGGGGTGTTACCTTAGATAATGAACCTGGTTTACGTATTCCAAACATGTTTGATGCGGCGATTGAGGGCACATTTAAAGCCATGTATGTGCAAGGAGAAGATATTCTTCAATCAGATCCTAATACACAACATGTTCAGGCAGCATTGTCTTCATTAGAATGTTTAATTGTGCAGGACATCTTTTTAAATGAAACAGCCCTGTACGCACACGTATTTTTACCAGGCTCTTCATTTCTTGAAAAAGACGGCACATTTACCAATGCCGAAAGACGCATAAATCGGGTCCGCAAAGTAATGAAGCCACTGGCTAAGTTCGCGGATTGGGAAGTGACTCAAAAATTATCAAATGCACTAGGTTACCCTATGAATTATGAGCATCCGTCTGAAATAATGGACGAGATAGCATCACTAGTTCCCTCCTTTAGTCACGTAAGTTATAAAAAGCTTGAAGAGCAGGGCAGTATTCAGTGGCCTTGCAACGAAGAATTCCCTGATGGTTCACCCATTATGCATGTGGAAAGCTTTCCAATTGGTAATGGTCGTTTTGCTATTACCCCTTATCTTGCAAGTGAAGACCGAGCCAATAAGCGGTTCCCATTACTATTAACAACAGGGCGGATACTGAGTCAATATAATGTGGGTGCGCAAACACGTCGAACAGCTAATCAAACTTGGCACAAAGAGGATGTACTTGAAATACATCCTAATGATGCAGATGAAAGAGGCATTAAGGATGGTGATTGGTTAGGGATTACGAGCCGATCTGGTGATACTGTTCTGAAAGCTAAAATCAGTGAGCGCATGCAAAGTGGAGTGGTGTTTACGACCTTTCATCATCCTATTAGTGGTGCGAACGTTATTACTAGCGATAGTTCTGATTGGGCGACCAATTGTCCAGAATATAAGGTAACCGCTGTACAGGTTGAAAAAGTCACATCGCCATCAGATTGGCAGACCCGTTATAAGAAGTTTAGTGAGCAACAAAAAGAGCACTTTAAACGCTCCCCTAAAAAAGAAAAGTCCACAATAGGAAGATGAGTTTGACCCGTGACGACGAACCAAAATTACAGGCAAGCTTTCAATCACTGCCAGTTTATTTCTGGGAGCAAGGCAATGACAAGGGTCAAGACCAGTTTGATAATATCGCGGAAGAAGTTGCCATTGCGTTAGTTTATAATGGCATTTCTCACGCGGTTATGATGGCTTCTCCTGCAAATTTGCAAGAGTTTTGCTTGGGGTTTAGTTTGTCAGAAGGGATAATTAATAACGCGTCTGAAATGTACGATATTGAACTTGTCCCCAGCGAAAAGGGCATAGAAGTGCGTATTGAAATTAGTTCTCAACGTATGATGTCTTTAAAATCATTAAGACGTAGTCTTACTGGCCGCACTGGCTGTGGTTTATGTGGAAGTGAATCACTGGAACAAGCGATACGGCCAATTAAGAGTGTAATCCCACAAGTGTTACCTTCTTCATTAGTTATTCAGCATGCTTTATCTCAGTTAAGTGAACATCAAAAGCTGCAATCCTTAACTGGTGCAGTTCATGGTGCTGCTTGGTGCGATGGTGTGGGGGACATTATGCTATTGCGTGAGGATGTTGGTCGACACAACGCCCTTGACAAGCTAATTGGTGCTCTAGCGCTGCTTAAAACAAATACTGATAACGGCTTCGTTTTGATTTCGAGCAGAGCCAGTTATGAAATGGTCCAAAAAGTAACAAGCATGAATATAGCCACATTAGTCGCAGTATCAGCTCCTACGGCATTGGCAATAAAGCTTGCAACTCAAGCGAAGCTAAATTTAATCGGTTTTGCGCGCCCTAGTCGGCATACTTTGTATACTAACTTTAATAAATAGATAGGACTTATCAAGTTATGAGCGGTACTCAAATTAATAATCTGGTCAGCATGCTCAACCAAATTGCCAATAATAATAATTATAAAAAAACTGACGAAGAGACAGCAAAAATCGTTGCTAATCATTTGCAAAAATTCTGGGCTGTCTCAATGCGAAATAAAATGACGCAATATTTAGCAGAGGATGGACCTGAGCTTACGAATGTATCTAAACTCGCTTTGGCTCAATTAAAATGATGTTATCAATGTCTGAAGGCTATCTGTGTAGCTAGGTTATCTGTTTAACTAAGCAAGTGACAAAAATATCAGCTAATAGCTATGAAGTTTGAATACGTTATCTGCATTTATAAACCAAACTCAAAAATCTTGCATGCTTGTCTGAAATTGACCGTCGGGTCAAAGAAATTCCTTTCCCTTGTGTTTAATTATTTTGATGATGATAATCACGATTCGTTTTAGTGTAAACGCTTGCATGATATCCCCAGTATTTGTTACCACAAAAACAACATCATTAGCTTGAACGGTCTTGGCATTTATAAGCAAAACATACCTTGATTTTAAATGAAAACCTGAACTCTTTAAGACGTCAATCCTTCGCTTTTTTTTATGAATTTTCGTTACAGGGTCAGTTCATTTAGATAAACCTAGCCTACTGGCTTGAAACACAAAGAGCGTTGATGTTCATCACAAGGTTCTTTAAGACACCTTCAATATCGAAGGTTTTACGTGGTAAAAACGTTTTACCTCATGCACAGCAACTATGTCCATCGAGTCAGTTAACAATATTGAAATATTAAAGCACTTTAGTAACGACTCAAAGTAGGTGTTGCTGCTTGTAAGTAGCAATAGGCTAGCGATTGATAACATATTATTTATCAATCGCTAGCCTACTTAACAACAGCCAGGCCAAAGAACTGAGAATGACCCTTAATAATCTTAAAAAAATTAATATCCTTCGATATGACGATTTGACGATTTGACGATTTGAGCTCAGTTTGACTCTTATTACTGCAGTCAACCTGCTTACCTTCAATTTGTAAAAACCACTCTTAATAAGCAAGTTAGTTATATTTTTATCTCAATAAGGTATCGATTTAGGATGTTTTTTAACTGAACGTGCTCAAGCGGTTTAGCGAGATGTGAATTCATACCCACATCTATAGCCTTTTGTACCTCGTCTTTTAAGACTGCAGCGGTAAGAGCCACAATTGGAATATCAGGGTTTGTCCGCCTTATGATTGAACAGGCTTCAAAACCATCGATATTTGGCATGTGTAAATCCATAAACACCAAATCATATTGTTTGTGTTGGAGTGCATCGATACATTGTTGTCCGTCACTGACAAGATCGACCTGAAGACCATATGAAAGTAAAATTTGCTGAGCGACTACTTGGTTAATGTCATTGTCTTCAGCCACTAAAACATTACCAGTAAACTGTGTTCGCGTGTTTTTAATGACTTTTTTATTGATGGGATGTAACGCAGATATGTCTAAACTTAACCTGAAGTAAAACTGACTACCTAATTGCTCCACACTGTTAACCCACATCTGACCATCCATTTGTTCAATCAAGTTTTTTGAAATTTTTAAACCTAATCCAGTACCGCCAAATTTGCGCGCAGTGGAATCATCAGCTTGTGTAAATGCTGAGAAAATATTCTCTTTATTGTTATTTGAAATCCCAATACCCGTATCACTTACACAAAATTCAAGAGTTTGAGCAATATCTGTCTCATGGATCATGGATACTGCAACATTCACATGTCCTATGGCGGTGAACTTAATGGCATTGTTGACCAAGTTATTGATGACTTGGGTGATCCGCGTTGGGTCGCCGAAGAGACTTGGTTTTATTTTACCATCAACTTTAATGGTTAAGTTGATATCTTTTAATTGTGCCTCTGTTTGGAATACAGCTGAAGTGTTAGTGATTAATTGATGAATACAAATAGGCACGTTTTCAATGATTAATTTACCGGCTGTGAGCTTAGAAAAGTCGAGAATATCGTTTAGAACACGGTGTAATACATCGCCAGAATATTTAATTTTCTCTAGATGCGAGCGCTGCTGTTCGGTCACATCTGCAGACAAGATAATGTCTAATAAACCTAAAATACCGTTCATGGGTGTACGAATTTCATGAGACATGGTGGCTAAAAATTTGGATTGGGTTTGGTTAGCTTCACGCGCGCGCATTAATGCTTTGTTCATTTCATCTGTCTTATCTAAACTTACTACTAATGCCCGTTCTAAGTAAGTGACGAGTGCAAGCACCATAATCGCTACTATCGCATTTGAAAAACACAATCTAAGCCATATAGCTTTATCGTAGGGTAAGTCAGTAAAGGGAACCAACAAAGTGGAACTGGCGATAATGATCACAGCGAATAATCGCCAGTAATGCTTGACTAACATCACTGGTAATATAGCACCTAACGAGAGCAATGTTGCAGGGATGATACCATTAGAAAGTATTAATATAGGCGCCAAAGGCACTGCTATTAATACCCAAATTTTAGCGCACCATAAACTGTAGCGTGGCATTAATAAAGCGATGGTAGACAATATTAAAGAACCAAAGGTTATAATCCAGGCGATCAAAAGGTTATTAGGCTTAGTAATGACAATAATTGCAGAGATAATAAAGCAACAGATTAACATCACTTTAAAACCAGCGATGCGCAGTTGTTGCTCTACTCTTGACGAATTATTGACCATTAATGACATTATTTATATCACTACTTATTATCAAAACTGACCGTTAGTCATTAATTTTAAACTACATGCCTAACCAATTCAATGTCAGGTTTTTGCTACATTGAAAGGACTCAGCAACCGTGTTAAGCCACTCACATTGCTCAAAAATAGAAGAATACATTTTAATTATTAGGCTATCGCCGTTGACTGACATAGAACATAAAAAATCCAATGATTAATATCATTGGATTCTTGTTTCGTAAGTCAAAGAAATAAGCATTGATGCATAAACTGAATCGTTTCAGGGTATGGCTTAATCTTTTTGTTCTATTTTAATGTTTATTCAGCAAACTTATGTACAACACCTAACTTAAAAGTACGACCTAAAGGATTATGTGTGAAAGGGTCATAGTTTAAATCTAAACGAGCAAAAGGAGGCTCTTCATCTGTCACATTACTGATTGTGAAATTGACATTGGTTAGATCTTCATTAAAGCGATAGTTATAGCTTAAATCCAACTGTAATTGGCTATCGATGACTCGACCTTCATTGTTGCTGGTAAATAACGAATCTCGCTCATCTTTATAATCACTGACATAATAAACGGCTAAATTAACGTTATGGTTATCGAAGTCTAAACTATTGACCATAGTCGCTTTAAATTTTGGTATTGGGCGATTAGAGTTGGTTGTATTCAGGAAACCAGCGGCATCAAAAGTGTCAGACAGCGCATCCCCCGTCACTTCGTATTCAGAGGTGTACGTTCCATTGATATTTAGAGTCCAATGCTCTGACACATTTAAGCGTAATTGAACGTCAACACCACTGGTTTTTACGTCGGCTCCGTTGATTATATTAGTTTCAATACGCTCCACTGTTGTTGCGTTACCAGGCTCCGTCCATTGAACTTGAGCTATATAGTCTGTATTACCTGCCACTGCTGCTGATAACACCGCATTATAATTTTCAACAATAATAGGGTCGCTTAAATCAAATGACCAAAAATCAATGGTTGTAAATAACCGGTCATCAAAAAACTCACCAATGATCCCAACGTTTAATGCCACTGCAGATTCGGGTGCCAAGGCATTATTACCTGAAGTATCGACAGCTTTAAACGCGCCAGTAGCACCTACATAAGAAAGAGTTGTATTGCTACCTTCTAGCTGATTCAGTGTAGGTCCTCTAAATGTAGTACTCGCAGAGCCTCGTAATGAAAAGTGATCATTAATGGTATATTGGGTTGAAATTTTTGGATCTATTGTAGAGCCTACTTTACCGCCATAATTTTCATAACGTAATGCCACTTGCATATTTAAATCGTCTGTAACGGGTAGCGCGACTTCTGTAAATACAGCGTAAATACCTTGAGATGAATTTTGATTCAGCTCACCACTACGAAAGTGAAAAACACCAGTAGGGTTTGCACAATCTGTTTCACCTAATACTGGACACGGATTGATAGCTAAATTTCCAAGATCATTGACTTCATTTGAAAAAGTTTCTTTGCGGTATTGAACACCTATCGCGAAAGCAGCAATGCCACCGTCTAGTTCAAAACCTAAGTCACCCGATATCAAGCCATCGAAAACAAATAGCTGTGTTGCTTTTTGCGACGTTCTTACGCCTGAAACGTAATCTAACACTTCTTGACTGTTGGCAAGTTCAGCTTTGAAATTGGGGTTAGTTACCCCATTAGAAGCAGATACTTCAATTCCATTAGAAAAAGGATTGAAGAATAAACAGCCATTCTCACCCGGGGCACCAGCATCCTTGTCACAATCATCGCCGCCATAACCTAATAGGGCATTCTTCAATGTCACTATTTGTGTATCTGGGTTACTTGTATAATCAAGTTTTGAACTTGAATAAGCAAACCCTGTCTCCCAATTATAACCATGACCAAATGATCCTTCTAGGTCCGCTGCAATGCGGTAGGTTTTATATTTTAGATTGCCCTCACTAGAAGGACCTTCGACACCCACGGTGCGACCAACATAAGCGACGCGATCTAATGTCGGATGAGGAGCGCCTGCAAATTCTGGATTGCTAACTAACAAATCTTGCCATGCTGGGTGATATGTTGGTACATAACGATCTGCAAAATCGACTAATTTTTGTGGCGGATAAGATGGTGAGCCAAAAGTGATAGGTACCTCAGTTTCTGAGTATAAAACTTCAACATGTAGATTAACATCACCCTCAAATTCATGACTGAGTTCACTAAATACTTTTAGATGGGTATCACCATCATTTAGGGCAGAAAACGGCGTATATTGAAATTTACATAGGCCCGCTATCGTCCCGCCTAGCAATTCACAACCTGGATCCATTAGATATTTAGGCTTTGATTTATCACCCAACCAAGCCGCATTAAATATCGACGGTGGGTTACCGATTGATGACCACCCACCTTGCTCGTTAGTACCATAGTCCTGTACCGCCCAATCTTTATCTGCTGTACTTATTGTACTGGTCTTATCATAACTAGCAGAAGTCACCCAGTGAGTATCATCATTTCCTAGCCCCCAAATAAAACCTAAACCGTAATCGCCATTGCTATCTTGTAAGCTTTTAAAATCAGCTTTGACTTCCAAACCTTCAAAATCACTTCGTGTTGAAAAGTTAACTACACCCGCAACTGCATCAGAACCATAAATCGCCGCAGCTCCTTCTTTTAACACGTCGATTCGATTAACCGCCATAGAAGGAATATCTTGTGTATTAACGTAAAACATTTGTTGATCTACAATTGCGTAGGGGTTGAATGTGTGTCTTTTACCATTAATTATCACTAACGTTCGACCTGCTCCTAGTCCTCTTAAGTTAATATTAGAGGTACCTTCGGTCCCGTTAGAACCATACTGATTTGAATTACCTTGGATACCTGAGCTGATTGATAATTTCTGTGTCATTTCAACAATCGAAGGAGAACCTATTTTTTCTAACTCAACTCTACTGATAGATTGCACCGGCGCTGAAGTTTCCATTGCCGTGCCTTTTAAATGAGAACCAATAACACTGATTTTCTCAATTTTTTTTGCTTCAGTATTCTGGAACTCTTCTGCAAATACAGCACTGCTCCCGACTAGTCCAAGAACCGCACTCATTGCGATGGCAACGACGTTTCGCTTTAAATTTGTATGTCTCATGTGTTTCCTATTTTGTTTCATCTTTTTGTTATGTTTAAAGTATTTTTATTTCAGGGTTTCTAAAACCCAACTGCACGATCCATGATTATGATTGTGCTAAATCGTCTAAATCTGCTTCCAACGTTTTGGCTGTATTTTAGAGCGAACAAGTCAACATAAAATGACCCAATCCATAGGCAACACCAGAATATAAGTCACAAATAACTACAATTTTTTGTAATGTTTATTCATTCCACAAAAACCTTAATTTCGTCAATAAATCACAACTTTCAAACAAAATTAACAAATAAACACACAAATATAACAATTAATACGATACTAGTTCTGCCTAGCGGAATAAACAAGCTTTTTATTGATCTGTTTGTTCCATGTTTTCTATATACTTAGATTACAGATCACAATGTAAGCCAAAAAAGTGAGACCAAAGCTAATCACTTATACAATGAACTCAGTATAATTTAATGTAATAACGGCTTGATATTTTGTGGGTTTTTTGTTCCACTGTGCGGAATTAAATTGCTTTAATGAGGATTAAAAATGATTCGAGATAAAGAAATGTTGAATCAATTTCTGGATACCATTTCAAAATTCGTTAGAGAACGTTTAGTTCCTGCGGAAAATGAAGTCGCTGAAAACGATGCTATTCCAGATGACATTGTTCAAGAAATGAAAGATATGGGCTTGTTTGGTATGACAATCCCAGAAGAATACGGTGGCTTGGGCCTGACCATGGAAGAAGAAGTGTTAGTGGCCATTGAGTTAGGTAGAACATCGCCTGCTTTTCGGTCTCTGATTGGCACTAACAACGGCATTGGCTCCGCTGCTATTGTGTTTGATGGTACTGAAAAACAAAAACAAACCTACTTACCTAAATATGCCTCAGGCGAGCTTATTGGATCTTTTTGCTTAACAGAACCAGACGTTGGTTCTGACGCTGCTGCAGTAAAAACAACCGCAGTTAAAAAAGGTGATGAATATATTATTAATGGCACCAAACGATATATCACTAATGCCCCAAGAGCGGGAACCTTTACCGTAATGGCGCGAACAGATCCGTCTATTAAAGGTGCCAAGGGTATATCCGCCTTTATAATAGATGCAACGACTCCAGGCATTACACTCGGCCCAAAGGATAAAAAAATGGGTCAGCAAGGATCTTATACCTGTGATGTGATTTTTGAGAATTGTCATGTTCCTGCACAAAGCATTATCGGTGGCATTGCTGGGAAAGGTTTTATTACATCAATGAAAGTGTTGGACAGAGGTCGTCTACATATTTCAGCATTAAGTGTTGGTATTGCAGAACGCTTGATTAACGATGCGTTAAGGTACGCGGTAGACAGAACCCAGTTTGGGAAACCTATTGCAGAGCACCAAATGATCCAAGTCATGTTAGCGGACAGTAAGGCTGAAGCTTATGCCGCTAAGTGTATGGTGCTTGATGCAGCAAGACAAAAAGATTTAGGTAATAAGATTACCACTGAAGCGTCATGTTGTAAGTTATTTGCAACAGAAATGGTAGGCCGAGTCGCTGATAAAGCGGTGCAAATTCATGGTGGTGCTGGCTACATTTCAGAATACGCAGTAGAAAGACTTTATCGCGATGTCAGATTATTTAGATTGTACGAAGGCACTACACAAATTCAACAAATGATCATTGCCAGAAATATGATTAGAGATATTCAATAATTTCAGTACATTCAATAGATTAAGTAGAAACAACGGCCTGCAAAATGAATTTACAGTTCACCTTTGAAGAAAAAA
>NZ_CAJXPA010000099.1 GCF_913058035.1 uncultured Paraglaciecola sp.
ATCAAAGAGGACCTGTAAGTTTCATTGAATAGGATGTCATAGCTTTTTTGAGCATATAAAAAAAGTAGAGAATAACGAAGCCGATTATGGCGTACTACCTATTGAAAATACCTCATCAGGCAGTATTAATGAGGTATATGATCAACTTCAACATACTCAGCTTTCAATTGTCGGTGAACTCACCCATCCCATTAAACATGCACTGTTAGTCAATCAAGAAACTGATGTTAGCAAGGTAAAAACTTTGTACGCACATCCGCAAGTATTTGCACAGTGTAGCCACTTCCTTGCAGAGTTAGGTAACGTAGAAGTGAAACCTTGCGATAGTACTTCTGCAGCTATGCTGAAAGTGGCCGAGCTAAATAGAGATGATATTGCGGCAATGGGTAGTGAAACAGGTGGCAGTTTGTATGGTTTGCATGCCATTAAATCGAATTTAGCGAACCAAAAAGAAAATCATAGCCGTTTTTTTGTTGTTGCTCGCAAATCTGTCAATGTTCCATTACAAGTTCCAGCAAAAACTACCTTGGTTATGTCTACAGTTCAAAAATCGGGGGCACTAGTGGAGGCGTTAATGGTACTTCGAGATAACAAGATCAATATGACCAAGCTTGAGTCTAGGCCAATAACTGGTAATCCTTGGGAAGAAATGTTTTATCTCGATGTTGAGGGTAATGTACAAGATGGACCAATGCAGCAAGCACTGGAAGAATTAAAAGCCATAACGCGATATTTTAAGGTCTTAGGTTGTTATCCTAGTGAAGAGATAAACCCAACGAGAATTGCCGCAGTGAGTGCTTTAGCTGAATAGCTAAAGCACTTCGAAGGTGATGCCATTACAAATGGCTAAGATTAGCCATTATCCGTTTTTAAAGTATACCCTTTCTATATTTTAAAACGTTGAACTAAGTCATGCGTATGTGCGGCTATCTCAGCTAGGTTTTCTGCAGCAGTACTGGTTTGTTTAGAACCTTCTTCCACATCACTAGCAAGTTCACTAATGCTTTTGACGCTCATGACTACTGAAACTGAAGCTTGATCCTGTTCTTCTGTAGCAGCAGCCACTGTTTCAGTTAGTAGTAACACTTGATGAAGGTTAGTAGACAATTCATCCATAGCAACCGTAACTAAATCAACTAAATGTATACCACCTCTTGCAGCTACCGTCGCCCGCTCCATAGAATCAACCGATTTAGTGGCGGATTGATTCATCACTTCAACTAATTTAGAAATTTCAACTGTACTTTCCTGAGAGCGAGTAGCTAAGGCCCTGACTTCGTCAGCCACAACTGAGAATCCTCTTCCTGCTTCTCCGGCTCTAGCTGCTTCAATAGCTGCATTGAGGGCCAATAAATTTGTTTGATCGGCAATACTTGTGATCACATTTAGTACTGTAGTTATTTGATTCACTTCATCCTTCAAGCCTACAATCACCTTACCTGAATCACTTATTAGCTGTACCAAAAGCTTGATATTTTGTGCTGCTAGGTCAGCCCGTTTCATATTTTCTTTTAAACTTACTTGGGCCTCTATACTCTGTGTATTGGTTTTTTGAGTTGATTTACTAACGTCTGTGACAGCCAGAGACAGTTGCTGCATAGCTGTGGATACCATATGTGTTTGGTCACGTTGTTGAGTAGTTTTTTCACTGCTATCTGAGGTAATAACGCTTAACTCTTGCGAAGCCGATGACAAGCTATCTGCATTTATTTTTACTTGTGAAATAATCTCGTGAATCTGCCTAATAAAGGTGTTGAAGCCACTAGAAATCCGATCTATTTCTGGGATTTTGGACATTTTAAGCTGGATTGTCAGGTCCCCTTCACCCTCAGATAATTCTTCACATGCCTTACCCAGAGAGTTAAGTGGTCGCACGATCCTTGCTGCCATTATTAATACCACCACTACCGACAAGCCGATAATTAAAAGTGCCGAAATCAAAGCGGAAGTTATCAAATTATTTCTTACTGTCGTTGCCGACCTTAATGCTTCTTCGACATCTAACTCGGCCATCAATGCATAATTAAATTTACCAATTTTCAAAGGGGAGTAAGAGGAAAAAACTTCTACATTTCTATAATCAATTATACGTTCAAAACCGGTTTAACCTCGTAGTGCTTTTTTAGCTGCATCAGAGTCAACAGGTTGAATACCAATTGAGGTACCTTTTTTTCTAATAAGTTGTGCTTGAAGAGGATACTTACTGCTTATCGCATTTAAATAACTTGGTTTATCTTCAACAAAAAAGCGGCTTTCATTTAGTAAAACACTGTTGTCATTAATTAAATATGTTTCTCCAGACTCACCGAAACCCTTCTGTGACCACAATGTATTGTGAGTTAATACGTTATTGATCCTCTCCATAGGCATTTGGAAAATCAATACAGCGATAGCCTGACCGTTCGAATAAATAGGACTAGAAGCAAATCCAGCTAACGCGTCATAAGATGGGCGATACTTTTTAAACTCACTAAAAAACACATCACCTTTTTGGGCATTACTTGCTGCAGAAAAAGCTTCGCCAATGCCAGATTCTGCATATGGCCCAGTCATAATGCTAGTGGCATAATCTAATTCTTTAAAAACACTGTAAACGATATTGCCGTTATCAATATCTACTATAAAAATGTCGTAATAACCAAATTCCTGCAAAAACTGGCGCATATCAGGGTGGTATTTGTTATGCAACTGAGCGTAAGTGGAATTATTGGCTAAATCTGTTAAGCCATCTTTTTCACCTAAAGCAAAAGACGAACCCGCAATAAAATCATATTGAAAAGCCAAGGCAGTTTGACTGACGCCATCAAGGGCCGAAGCAGCATCAGTTAATTTTTCTGGGTTACTCTCGTTATATTGTTGAGTAAAGTCTGATGAATAATAATTTTCTAACAATCTTTTTTGTGAAGCACTAACACTGCCACGTTCAGATACATACTTATCAAACGCAGGAATAAACTTTTCTGCCGCATCAATCAGAGAAACGTTAAATGATTTTGTACGAATTTGCGATGTTATAAATTTGAAGTACTCATTGATTGCTTCACCAGTTTGAACATTCTGCGAAATCAAGCGCTCTTTAGCCGCTTTGGTGAGTGCATCGTTCGATTCACTTACCGCAACATTGACAGATACCACTCCCATTAACACTATCGAACACAACAAAATAAATAATATCGCAACTAATAATCGCGTTTTTAAAGACATCGTACTTCCTTCTTAATTTCAACCACTATCAATGTCTATGTATATAAACGGTCTAAAGCTAAAATAAAAACAGACAGTAAAGACAGACAATAAAACAATAAACGCATCATTAAACATACAAACTAACGATCCTCACTTAGTGAACGGTCGTCATCTGCTTTAAGTAAAAGTTTTCTACTACTAATTAAACATTGTTTAGAATAATCACCAAACCAAGAGCCAATTTTATAAAACTGTTTGATAAACTCACCTTTGTTGTTATTTTCAACCAATGCCAGAGCTTGGTTAAATTTCACACTGAATTCAGTAAGTAAAGCAACACTGTCTTCGTTATCAAAAATTATATCGGCATATAACGCTGGATCTTGAGCAAATAATCGACCTACCATTGCCAATTCTAATCGGTAAATAGGAGAACTTAATGATATCAGCTGCTGTAAGTTCGGATTTTCACTAGCCAAATGTGAGCCAAACACGAAGCTACAGAAATGCCTCATAACCTGAATAAATACCATGGCATCGTCATGCTCTTTAGCCGTGGTCTGCTGTAATACTCCTCCCCAAATACGAATTTGCTGTAATAGCCATTCATACTGCTCAGCATGGCGTCCATGACATACCACTACTATCTGTTTAACTAAGCTCGGTACATCTGGCCCAAACATTGGGTGTAAACCTAAAACAGGTCCTGCATGAACTGCCATCATGGCAGCTAGTGGTTTTTGTTTTGTGCTAGTGATGTCCACTAACACGCAATCTAAAGGCAAACATGTCAGTTTACATATTACACTCTCAGATAACTTGATGGGGACTGCAACTAACACTAAACCAGCATCACTGAGAATAGAATCTGCATGTGGCCAGTCATGTTGTTCAAGTAACTGGACTGAATATCCACTGCGCTTGAACATATCGACAAAAATCCTACCCAGTGCACCTGCACCGCCGACCACCACAATTTTTTTTATTTGTGAGTTAGTGCATAAATACTCAACGTTCTGGGTATGGTAAGACTCTCGGATGATCCTGCGTAGCAAATCTTCAATTAAGATGGGGGATACATTTTGTTGTTCTGCTTCTGCCCGTCTTTTGGCAATCAGCTCGGCTTCACGCTCGGGAACATATATGGGTAAGCCAACCTGACTTTTATACTTTCCTACTTCTGCGGTTATTTTTGCCCGTCTCGCCAACAACTCAACTAACTGACTATCAATTTCATCTATCTGTTGTCTTAATATATTGAGTTCTATGGGTACGGACATAAATTTTCCTAGCTTTGCGCTTCATTAAACCTATTTAACCGCATTGGTAATACGGTTATCAACTTATCTCGCATGTGATTAATCAAATCTTCAGTAGTTTGCCAATTAATACAACCATCCGTAATAGATACTCCATATTCTAAATCGGCTGGGGTTTTACCCGAACTACTCTGATTACCGTGATTTAAGTGACTTTCTAACATAATACCAATAACCGAATCATTGCCTTCTAAGATTTGGTTAACAACATTTTTTGCTACCAAAGGTTGCCTGCTAAAATCTTTGCTTGAATTTGCGTGACTGCAGTCAATGACTAACCCAGCATTCAAACTCACTTTGTCTAATTCAGCTTCACAGTCAGCAACACAAACGGAGTCATAATTTGGTTGTTTGCCACCACGTAAAATAATATGACCGTCAGGATTACCTTGAGTGGTGATAACGCTGACTTGTCCTTCACCATTAATCCCCATAAAACTATGACCCGATGCGGCTGATTGTAGAGCATTGATCGCAATACCTAAGCTGCCATCAGTACCATTTTTAAAACCAACAGGCATAGATAAACCACTGGCCATTTCTCTATGTGTTTGTGACTCTGAGGTACGCGCACCAATTGCAGACCAACTAAACAGTTCAGCTAGATATTGTGGGCTAATTGGATCTAGTGCTTCCGTTGCGACGGGCAATTCCAGTTCAGCCAACCAAATCAATAATTCCCGAGCTTTACGTAAACCGGTTTCAATATCAAAGGTATCATTAATATGCGGGTCGTTGATTAATCCTTTCCAACCAACGGTAGTACGAGGCTTTTCAAAGTATACACGCATTACAATATAGAGGGTGTCTTTGCAGCTTTCGTGTAGCTCTTTGAGCTTGATGGCATACTCTTTTGCCGCTTCAATATCGTGTATGGAACAAGGGCCACATATCAGCAAAAACCGATGATCTTTGCGATGCAAAATATCGCTAATGACTTGTCTAGATGATTGGATAACTTGTAAAGCTGAATCACTTACTGGTAACTCTGACTTTAACGCTTGAGGAGTTACTAATACCTCCTCAGAGGAAATATTAATATTATTGATGCTGTCACGTAACATGATTTGACTCTTCTAAAATAAACTTAAATTTGGCATTGGATCAGCATACAAACGGACCCAATACAACTTTCATTTCTATAACGCTTACGGTGTGTAACGATTTAAATACACCATGAATTATATTCTTTTCTAAAATGGATTGACTTTTTACCAGCTATTAAAATAGACAACAAGTTTTAATTGCGTTTTTTAGGTTACTTGCTTATAAATCAGGCGATAATTCATAAAAGTAACTAAACCAACACAGCTGAAAACAGACATAAAATATCGTAGAGATTTATCAGTCACTAATATGGCCACCTATTTATGAAGGTAGCCAAATATGACCATTAACCAGCAGGATAAATATAATTTGATTGGATCCCAAGAGGCATACCCAGCCCCCAATAAGCCAGTAAAAACACAGACCAAAGCAACAAAAGACTGATAGAGTAAGGTAACATTAATGACAAAAGAGTACCGATGCCTGTCGACTTAACATAACGTTGGCAATACACCACTACTAAAGGAAAATACGGCATCAATGGCGTGATAATATTGGAAGACGAATCCCCAACTCGATATGCCGCTTGGGTCAAATCTGGCGAAATATTTAACTGCATCAACATAGGCACAAATATAGGACCTAACAAAGCCCACTTAGCAGATGATGAGCCCACGAAAAGATTCACAAAAGCAGTCAAAAAGATAATACCGACTATTGTCACCATACTCGGTAATGCCAATGTTTTTAATACTTCCGCTCCTTCTATTGCCAATAATGCACCTAAGTTTGACTTACCAAATGCATCAATAAACAACGAACAGAAAAAAGCCATCACAATATAATAACTCATGCCTTGCATAGCTTTCGTCATAGTGTCGATCATATCTTTACTTGATTTGAACGTGCCCGACATAAAACCAAACACCACACCTGGTAACAAAAATAGTAGAAAGATGATTGGAACAATAGATTGCATAATAGGTGCTGTGAATGATGTTAACTCACCAGTGGGTGCTCTAAATGGTGAAGAGTTAGGATATAAAACAGCGACTAAAGCAACAAGACCCCCCAACATTGTCAAAGAAGCAAACTTTAATGCCCTACTTTGTTTTGCGTTTAACTCATCAAACTTAGGGATATCAGCAGGGTCGCCATCAACTTCAACATCTTTTAAGCGGGGCTCAATAACCTTATCAGTTAAATACCAACCGATACTCACCACCAATAAAGTTGAGGCAGAATTAAAAAACCAGTTATTCAGCGGATTTACTTGAATATCAGGATCAATAATTTGCGCTGCACTTTGCGTAAAACTTTGTAGTAAAGGGTCTATAGCTGATGGAATAAAATTGGCGCAAAAACCACCACTAACCCCAGCAAATGCGGCGGCAATTCCAGCTAATGGATGTCTACCCATTGCATAGAAAATAACGCCTGCTAAAGGAATAACCAAGACATATCCTGCGTCTGTTGCGGTATGGCTAACAATTGCCACTAACACCACCATAGGTGTTAACAATGTTTTGGGCGTTGAGTCGAGCATACGTTTTAAACCAGCACTAATAAACCCTGAATGTTCTGCGACCCCCACACCCAACATAGCAACCAACACCACGCCTAGAGGGGCAAAGCCAGTAAATATTGTTACCATCCTAGACAAAAAGTCTGCCAAAGAATCGCCCGTTAATAAATTGTTAACTACCACAGCTTCAGCAGTTCTAGGATCTATTGCACTGAAACTGAAGTTTGACAATATGGCTGACAATACCCACACCACAACCAGACAAAACAAAAAGATAATAGCTGGATCAGGTAACTTATTTCCAGCTCTTTCCACTTTGTCCAATGCACGCATTGTCCAACTAGTTTGATTTGACATAAAACGACTCCATTTGTTTACCGAATAAGATAAAATTTTCAACCAGACTATTTTGCCATGGCCATTAGCAATATCTACAAACAACTTTACTTAATATTTATGTCTGTATTTAACTCAAAACTTTAATAACTTTAGCCGGAACACCCGCCACTAAAGTATTAGTGGGAATATCTTTATTAACTACAGCGCCTGCTGCAATTACAGCATTATCGCCAATATTCACGCCCTCTAATATCTTGGCGCCCATGCCAATCCAAACGTTATTACCAATATTTATTGGTTTAGCCGTTTCAATACCTTTATTACGTTTAACAGGATTTAGAGGATGAGTCGAGGTTGAAATCATGACACCGGGAGCAATCATGACATCATTACCAAAAGTAACCATTGCAGCATCTAAAATAACTAAGCCATGATTGGCATAAAAGTTTTTACCACAAGAAATATTGTAACCATAATCACAATAAAAATTAGGCTCTATCCAAGCTCCGCCACATTCACTGAATAATGATTGAATAATTTTTCGACTACCCTTTCTAGCATCGATATCAAACTGATTAAACTGCTGACAAAGCTTTTTGGCTTTAGCTCTGTCTTGTTGCAATGACTTGTCACTTGGAAAATACTCAAGTCCTTGCAACATTTTTTGTTTTTCGGTTATATCGTTCATGTTACCTCGCTCAAGCCTTTTTTAGAAACGCCACGCCACAAAACGGCTGACTTTTTTCCCTTGTGCCATCTCGATAGTTTTAACATCAGAAATGCCCTGGTGACGCAAACTTTTGTATATGTGCTGTAGGTTGTCTTTTTTTGACACCAAGCTGCTAAACCAGTTTATTTGAGAAGCATACTCACGGCTTTCAGCAATCATTCGTTGGATAAACTGCAGTTCCCCTCCCTCACACCACAGCTCGTTCGATTGTCCGGCAAAATTAAGTGTATTACCGCGCTTTTGAGTGTCTTCGTGACTGCCTCGCTTTACCTTATTCTTGGTTAAATTCTGAACTTTTCGCTGGGAAGCCGCTTTGGCTTGCTCAGCTGAATGATGAAATGGCGGGTTACACATACAAAAAGCAAAGTGTTCATCTGCCTTTACCACATCAGTAAAAATATTTTGCTGACTGTCTTGTTTTCTAATATTGATGTTACCGGTTAAAACAGAGTTTGAGTCAATAATAGCGACGGCTGCCTTAATCGATCTAGGATCAATGTCTGAACCCACCATTTGCCAGCCATATGATCTAGTCGCAATAATTGGATAAATAACATTTGCCCCAGTACCAATATCTAAACCTTTGATAGTTTTTCCTTTAGGTACTATATGATGATTATCTTTGGCTAGTAGATCAGCTAAATAATGCACATAATCAGCCCTACCAGGAACAGGAGGACATAAATATCCACTTGGAATATCCCACAATTCAACCTGATAATAATGCGCTAATAATGCTGCATTGAGTGCTTTAACAGCATTTGCGTTAGCAAAATTTATACTACTACCACCGTCAGGCTTAACTAAAATATGTGACTGCAAGATGGGATAACTCTGAACCAGTTGCGCTAACGGATAACTATCTTGATGTAAATTTCTGGGATGTTTCAATGTCTGTGTCTAATTCATTTGGCTTTGAGCTAGAATATCCAAAGCCAGAGCTTCGGCTACTTTTATTCCATCAATGCCTGCTGACCAAATCCCCCCCGCATAACCCGCTCCCTCACCGGCCGGATATAAACCACCAGTATTAATACTTTGCAGATCTTTACCACGTTTAATACAAATAGGTGAAGATGTGCGGGTTTCTACACCGGTCAACAATCCATCCGCTTTAGCAAATCCTTTAATCTTTTTGTCAAAGGCAGGGATCGCCTCTTGAATGGCGTCAATCACATATTTTGGCACAACTTTGGATAAATCAGTCAATGTAATACCTGGCGTATAAGACGAATTAACCTCACCTAGTTGTTCACTTGATTTACCCTGCAAAAAATCACCTATCAATTGTGCGGGTGCATGGTAATTTTCGCCACCTACCTTGTAAGCGAGTTCTTCAAGTTGGCGCTGTAATGCAATACCCGCTAAAGGATGTTCCGGGTAATCTTGTTCTGGTGTGATGCCCACTACAATTGCACTATTTGCATTTCTTTCATGACGAGAATATTGGCTCATGCCATTGGTAACAACTCTGCCTGCTTCAGAAGCAGCAGCCACCACAGTTCCTCCAGGACACATACAAAAACTGTAAACTGAGCGACCATTTTTACAGTGATGCACTAATTTATAATCAGCAGCACCTAAAATGGGATTGCCGGCATTATCGCCAAAGCGACTTTCATCGATCATCGACTGTTCGTGTTCTATTCTAAAGCCGATTGAGAATGGTTTAGCTTCTACGTAAACACCTTGTTCGTATAACATTTCAAAGGTGTCTCTTGCGCTATGTCCTACTGCCAAAACAGCATGTTCACAAGCCAAATGTTCACCCGTGGATAAATACAAACCTTTCAGCTTTTGCTCTTGAACATCTAATTTATCGACTCTGGTACCAAATCTAATTTCACCGCCTAATTCGATGATTTGAGCACGCATTTTTTCAACCATGTTAACCAGCTTAAAGGTACCGATATGAGGTTTGCTCACATATAATATTTCTTCTGGAGCGCCAGCTGCAACAAATTCATGTAATACCTTACGGCCATAATGTTTACGATCTTTAATTTGGCTGTATAGTTTACCATCTGAGAAAGTACCTGCCCCACCCTCACCAAATTGTACATTGGACTCAGTATCAAGAGGTTTATTACGCCAAAAACCAAACACATCTTTGGTGCGTTCACGCACGGCCTTACCGCGCTCTAGCACTATAGGTTTAAAACCCATTTGCGCTAAAATTAAAGCAGCAAACAAACCACAAGGGCCAAGACCAATTACCACTGGGCGAGCGCTCATATATTGTGGTGCCTGAGCTACAAACTTATATGTCATGTCTGGGGTTTCGCGTACATGAGGATCATCGATGAACTGTGCTAACAGCTCAGACTGGCTCGTCACCTCAACATCAACAATATAAATCAACAAAATATCTGATTTGTTACGAGCATCATAAGCACGTTTATGAACCTCAAAAGACAACATATCTTTTATGGCAATTCCCAACTTCTTCAAAATGGCGGCAGGCAATGCTTCTTCATTATGATTTAACGGTAATTTAACTTCGTTTAAACGCAACATAAGGTTTCCAATGGTCAAACATAAATAACTCGCCTATTTTTGGCGCAGCCCTTAATTATCTAAGGCTGTGTATTTTATGTCAGATAACATGCTTAGGACAGGTAAATTATATATTCTATTAAAGACACAACAGTTGTTTTTTACTGTCGCTACTTTATGATCAGCAGAATTACAAAAATTAAACAAAGATACCCAACGCTATGACCTTTGTAGTCACTGACAGCTGCATCAAATGTAAATTTACCGACTGTGTATCTGTTTGCCCGGTAGATGCCTTTTATGAAGGTGAGAATTTTTTGGTTATCCACCCTGATATCTGTATCGATTGTGGGTTATGTGTACCGGAATGTCCGGTAGAAGCGATATTTGAGGACACTCATTTACCTGAGAATCAAAAACACTACTTACAACTCAACGCCGAACTAGCTGAAGTATGGCCAAATATTATTGAGTTAAAGGCACCACCTGCAGATGCAGATGAATGGACAGCTATAGATAACAAATTACCTTTACTGATCAAATAAGTATTTTTAGCTAAAACTATGCCCTGCACCATTTAGATGTAATGGAACTAATAAATAATGTTTTTTTGTGACAAATTTCCTGACATCAAATTTATAATGATTAAAGACGATCTTGAAGTATATGCTTGCACCAATATAAACCTAACCCATTATGTCGCTATTTAGACAGCAATTTATTACCGTCACTTCAACTAACGTGGTTAACACATGCAATACCCAGCTACAAAAAATGTCTATTACTTTAGATGAAGGTTTAAGCGCTGACATCGTGTTGTGAGATAGCAATGGTAGTCGAACTATCTCAATCTAACACATCATCAAAATATCAAGTTTAATACCTTTGAGAATAGAACATAACAACGCGTGGCGTACATTGAGCCAAAAACGGTTAGTGTGGCCCCATGAAAACTCTGATCCACTAGAGGTAGGAAAATCTCAAACGGCTCTTCTATGGCACTGCCTACTGATGTAATCAAGATACACAGAGCACTAAACGAATTAAAAGGTGTGACACACAAAATTTAGTTTAATAATTAGTAGTCGTTGTATAGGAAAGGAAAGTTAAATAAATAAAATGATGAAAAAAGATCGAAAACTAATTAAAAACGAGTTAAAAAATAGTTTTAACACTGCAGATAGCAAAAACCCGCCAGAAGGCGGGTTTTCTTATTAAGTTAACGGTAACGCAAAATTTAAATTAACCTAGCTTTTCTTTAATACGTGCAGAACGACCAGAGCGTTCACGCAAGTAATAAAGTTTGGCGCGACGAACAGCACCACGACGTTTCACTTCAATAGAACTGACTGCCGGGCTGTGTGTTTGGAATATACGCTCAACACCTTCGCCGTTAGAAATCTTACGAACTGTAAAAGCAGAGTGTAGGCCACGGTTACGTTTAGCGATTACTACGCCTTCGTAAGCCTGAAGACGTTCTTTTTCGCCTTCTTTAACGCGTACTTGCACAACGACTGTGTCACCAGCACTAAATGCCGGAACGTCAGTTTTCAGCTGCGCTTCTTCAATTTTCTTGATGATGTCTTGATTTACTTTACTCATCATATCCTCTCATTCTAGGTTAACTGTCATCATGCTGCGGCAAAGGTTGTAGATATAAATCTAACAATTTTTGCTGCTCCTCAGTCAGAGCTAAATCGTTTAATAATTCAGGGCGTCGTTGCCAGGTTCTACCTAACGACTGTTGTAACCGCCACTGCTTGATTTTTTTGTGGTCGCCGCTCAATAGCACTTTGGGAACAAGCTCGCCATCCAAGTCTTCTGGCCGAGTGTAGTGCGGACAATCTAACAAACCGTGACTAAAAGAGTCTTGCTCGGCAGATTGGTCATGCCCTAACACACCGGGTACAAACCTTGAAATTGCATCCATTAGAACCATCGCAGGTAATTCGCCGCCGCTTAACACGTAATCACCTATCGACCATTCCTCGTCAACGTGTGTTTGTATTACCCGTTCGTCGATACCTTCATATCGACCAGCTACTAGAATCAAACTTTCATTTTCAGAAAGCTGTTTCACTCCTGCTTGATCCAGCTTTTTCCCTTGTGGAGAAAGGTAAACCACTTTTGTTTTTCTTCCTGCAGCCTCTTTAGCTGCCAGAATAGCGTCTTTTAATGGCTGAACCATCATCAGCATGCCAGGTCCACCACCGTATGGTCGGTCATCAACAGTGCGATGTTTGTCGAAAGTAAAGTCTCTTGGATTAAAACACTCTACTTGTAACAATCCGTTTTTCACGGCTCGCCCTACTACTCCCTGCTGGGTAAAAGTCTGGAACATTTCTGGAAACAGACTTATAACACCATACCAACGACTCGGTTCCCGACTAGGTTCTTGCATTAAAATGCAGGATCCCAATCCACTGTGACCGTTTTCGCCTGCCGGTCCACTTGTTTGATCACTTGCTCTAACAAATAAGGAACCATGCGTTCTTTTTGACCAAAAGCATCATTCAAATTGGCTTTAACTAACAATACGTCATTAGCACCCGTTTCGAATAACTCTTTAATAACACCCAAGTTGTAACCTTTATCAGTCACAACCTGCATGCCGACTAACTCACGCCAATAAACATCGCTGTCATCTAATTCAGGTAGCATTTCTGCTTTTATGGAAATCTCAAGATTTTTGATACCTTCGGCATCGTCTCGATTATCCACCCCAACCAATTTGGCAACTAGACCTTTATTGTGGGTCCGCCACTGGTCAACAACGTAATCTTTGCTTTCTTCCACTTGACCCAATAGCCAAGGAGTGTAAGCAAATACGCCGTCTAAATCATGAGTATGAGAGGTGATTTTGACCCAACCTTTAACACCGTAAGGTGCTCCAATTATGCCAATCACTAATGTGTCAGACGCAAGACTCATTTCTTAAACCCTTTTTCGCAACTGCAATTAAGCAGCTACCTTTTGTGCATCTTTAACCAAGCGTGCAACACGGTCAGATAAGCTTGCGCCTACCCCAACCCAATGCTCAACGCGGCCTAAGTCCAAGCGTAAACGCTCTTCTTGACCCATTGCAGTTGGATTGAAAAAACCAATATTTTCAATAAAACGGCCATCGCGTGAACGACGACTGTCTGCAACCACTACTTGATAAAATGGACGCTTTTTAGCGCCACCACGCTGTAAACGAATAGTAACCATATATGCCTCAGACTCGTTGTAGCGTTAACGTTAACTTAATTTACCTTAAATTCTGACAGTTTCTAGCCAGATAAAAGGCCGCCGTATTTTACGGATTTGAGGCAGTTATGCAAGTATAATTAGCAGAAGATGTAAGATTAGTCAGTTTGATTGACCAATATACTAATAGAACTTGATTTTACTGGATGGTTTTATGCTCATAACATCAAAACGATCGAAAATATCCACCCGCTCAAAAAGAGTCTAGGCCACATCATTAATATAGATTTTGAAGCAACGCCAAATCCAGTTATGTGTTTTATTCGGTTAAGCTCCCCAGATTTTCCTGCCCCAAGGTATTCGGATATCCAGTTTTGCTCATGGTTACGCCAAAGATAGAGCCTGTTGCTTATCATTAAGATAAGGGGCGGCATTTATCCTTACAAAATTTTGCTATTTATGCGTACATGTTGGTTTTTCTATGTCTGAGATCTTTGATTGTTCTAAGACAAGCACGGTTCCTGATTAACACAATGCATAATCAACAAAAGAACACATATAAATCCTCAATAGTTCTAGCTTGTCTGATAACCCGGAACCGGCTTACAATTAATAATATCTATATTTGAACCAAAATTTTCTTCAGGCTTTACGGTTCAAATGAAATTGATTAATTAGATGCCTGCAGTAAAAGGGGGAGCTTATTCCCATTTTACCATAAAATACTAAGGAATTTGATGTCAACTAAACTTACCCAAGCCAAACAGCTAGTTGCCAAAAGTAAATTTAAGAAAGCGCTACAAGTCGTTAAAAAAGTAACGCCCAAAAATAATTTGGAAAGATATGAGATGTTGGAAGTTGAAGCATCGTGCCATTTTAATGAAAAGAATTATTCGTTTGCTTTAGTTAAAATGAAACAAGCGCAAACTTTCGCAGAAAACTCTGAAAATAAAACCAAAACACTCAATAACTTGGCAATAATATCTGAAAAGTTAAACAAAAAAGATGAGGCCATTACATATCTTAAGCAGTTTTTAGAAATAGATGGGTCGCTCAAATCAGTTAAACAACGCTACATGTTAGTTACCATGGCTTTTTTAATAGACGATTACGCCACCCTGGAAAAATATGCTCCATTACTCATTAATGTAATTGCCTATGGTACAGAGATAACTCTTATGCTGGCTCATGCTGCAATTAAATCTCAAAAACACGATGATGCATTAATTTATTTGTCGAGAGTATCAGCAGAAATAAAATCTGAAGGGATATTGGTTGTCAGTCAGAAACAGGTTGTTGATGTTTTGAACGGTTTCCACGACATCCGCGCTTTCGAGAATGAATCAAGTTTACTTCAGACTCTGGAAACCAAGTTTAAGCATGAAAAATGGTTCGCTGTTATCGAATCACGACTATCTACAATTGAACATGTGAAAACCCAACAATTAGAAAATCTTTCATCTGATAACACGTTCCTAAATAATGAAAATAAGATTAATAACCCGATAGAAAAAAAGCCAAAGTATCAAATTGACAATGTGATTGGCAACTCTCGCAAAGTAGTGCGCGCAATTACGCGGTTAAAAATAGAAATGGAACGGATGGGCGCATTCTTTCATAAAAAATTGTTGATCGATGAAAATGACGGAGATGTCTGTATCCGCTACTTGGAAGAAAGCACCTCGGACGAAATCTTAATGGAAGCACCGACTAAATGTATGCCATTTGTAAAAGATTATAAATTTACACTAGGAACAGATAATATCATTGTAGTGTCAGCAAAGAAAACATGCTCAATCCCTATGCCAAAAACATCATGTATTTGTTAGCTTATCTGTATAACGAATGTAACAAAATTAATAGTTGGAAATCTAGTTACCCATTGTTTGCGCTAGCTGGCCATGAAGATTTAATCAACAAAATACTGAGTGCACGTTCTAACTCCTCTAGTTATCTTTCTTGTAAGGCCAATAAGATTGAAAATGTTAGTGAAGAGGCTATTTTGCATAGTTTTTTCGGTTCTAGGACTATGTCGTTTTCTGATAAAAACCTACGAAAAATCGGGTCCAAAACTAAGAATAATATTGAATATGCGTTCATACCAATTATTGATTTAGTCAATCATCATATGGAAGCCTCTAGCTTTAAAAGGGATCAAAAAACCGACAACTTGAGAACATTTACAGGTATTGGAAAGGCAGGACGTGAAATATTTACACAATATAATCTAGATGATCCCGTGATAACATTTTTACTCTATGGATTTATTGATCACTCGTCACAGTGGATATACTCTGTGCCTCTAATACTAAAAACTAAGATTGGAATAATAATCAAAATTGATAATTATGTAAAATCTATAAGCCAAAACAAAGTCCCCAACCACTTATTAGGAATTACAGATTATTTACCTGCAAATATCACTCGTGAAAAAAATAATGTTTTTGTATCCAAATTAATAATACCTGCAGCTACTGACTTCACAGTAATGCAAGCAGTGCTTACATATATCTTAACCAGTATTGATATTGAAGGGGTCTATGACAATGTTTTTAATCTCGAGAGCGAGATTAAAAACCTTCAAACACAGTTAATAAATTGTAATAAAGAATTTTGGGAAAGATTAAAGGCAATGTCTTTTTCTAAGATGGAATCAGACAATCCGCCACCTAAATTTGTTTCTGATCAGCTAATCGAATTAAGTGAGTTCTGTTTAAGTCACATAAGAAATTACAGTTCAAACACTGCGCTACTAATAAGAAACTAAATTATAAAAATTCACAGAAAATAGCGGATACCATTTAATTTTACATACTACTAATACTACTAATATTACTAATTTCAACGTATCAGCAATGCATTCGCAAAGGTGCAATTTTAGCAGATGTTTTTCGAGTCTAGCCATCGGTCAACGCTTAAATCTTAGTCTTTACAATATGAATATCTTTGGGCGTTCCTTGTGCATTCTTTGGGGGCTTTTAGGGCTTTTGGGGCTTTTGGGGCTTTTTTTAAAATTATCCACTTAGCTTTTCAATCGACATAACACACAGTTGAAGTA
>NZ_CAJXPA010000100.1 GCF_913058035.1 uncultured Paraglaciecola sp.
CTGCAGTGAATGCACAAGTTTCCAACTTCTTGTTCCATCATCAAGCTGCTCAAGAACTAGCTGAAAACGCGCAATTTGCAGCTTTTACACGTATGTCTGCTTTTATTGTTCACGATTTAAAAAATGTAATGGCACAAATTGACCTCATCTTATCCAATTCAGAGCAACATAAAGATAATCCTGAGTTTATTGAGGATACGTTCGAAACTTTAAAGCATACTAAGGCTAGAATGGATAAGATGTTGCTTCAATTGACTGAAAAAAATGCCACCCAAGATGGTGCTGATAGCCTAGTTAGCCTATCCCAAAGTGTAAAGCAAGTTGTTGAGCAAAGGTGCGCATCCTTCTTACCCTTGGCTAATGTCATAATCAATAGTGAAACCCCTGTAGTGTTAGATAAAGAAAAATTATGTAATGTTATTTATCATTTAGTGAGTAATGCTCAACAAGCTACTGCTGATGATGGAAATGTTGATATAATAATTGAACTTTCTGAGGATAATAAACATATGCTGATCAATATTGTAGATACAGGCAGCGGTATGAGCGAAGATTTTATTGGTAACCGTTTATTCAAGCCTTTTGATACGACTAAGGGCAACGCTGGTATGGGCATAGGAGCGTTTGATGCTAAGTCTTATTTAGACAAAATAGGTGGCCAGTTACTGGTTCAAAGCGAACTAAATAAAGGCACTGTTTTTACATTAAGAATTCCAACTAATTAGTTAATTCAAAGGATTTTGACATATGGATAAGATACTGGTCGTTGATGACGATTTAGGGATACAAAAACAACTTAAGTGGAGTTTTTCAGGTTACGAGGTTATTTTTGCGGAAGACCGAGTCTCAGCAATCGCGCAATTAAGGCGTTTTGAACCTAAAGTTGTGACGCTAGATTTAGGTTTACCTCCGGATGCAAGTAATGCTAGTGAGGGATTAGCCACCCTAGAAGAGATTTTAGCTTTGGCACCACAGACCAAAGTTATAGTAGTAACCGCTAATAATGACAAAATAAATGCACTCAAGGCTGTAAATTTAGGTGCTTACGATTTTTACCAAAAACCAATCGACTCTGACACGATTCAAATATTAGTCAGCCGTGCCATTAATCTTTTTGATTTGGAAATGGAAAATCGCCATTTGGCAAAAGTAGCACCTTCGATGGACAAGATAATTGGTCAAAGTGAAGGTCTGTTAGCCGCCAGTAGAAAAGCGGAGCGTATCTCGCAAACTGATATTAGCACCCTATTGCTTGGTGAAAGCGGGACAGGTAAAGAAGTATTTGCCCGCAGTATTCATGAGCATAGTTTGCGTAAAGATAAGGCTTTTGTTGCTATTAACTGTGCCTCAATTCCCGAAAATTTACTAGAAAGTGAGCTTTTTGGCTATGAAAAAGGTGCATTTACTGGGGCCAATAAAACCACACCTGGTAAAATCGAAACTGCCCAAGACGGTACCCTATTTTTGGACGAAATTGGTGATATGCCTATTGGTTTACAAGCTAAAATGCTGCGGTTTTTGCAAGAACGCGTCATTGAGCGTGTAGGGGGGCGTTCTGAAATACCGGTAAATATTAGGGTGATTTGTGCCACCCATAGAGATATTCCATCCATGGTCGCAGAGCAAACTTTTCGTGAAGATTTATTCTACAGAGTGGGTGAGATTAGTATCACAATCCCACCACTTAGAGAGCGCGACAATGATGTAGTGTTATTAGCAAAGACATTCTTAGCACAATACAATGATGAATTTAAAACTAATCTTAAAGGTTTCAGTGATTCTGCTATTAAAGCCATGAAGCAATATAAATGGCCAGGCAATATTCGTGAACTTCAAAATAAACTAAAATCTGCAGTGATAATGGCCGAAGGTAGCCATATTCATCCTGAAGATTTAGGATTATTGTTACGAGATGACAGTCCCAGTATCGACACACTTAATTTACGAGAAGTCAGAGAACATGCTGAAAGCCGGGCAATTCGAAACGCTTTTCTAGTGGCAGAACATAATATGTCTAAAACTGCTGAGCTCTTAGGTGTCACTCGACCTACTTTGTATTCTCTTATTGAAAAGTACCATTTAGAAGATATTAAAACTGGTGGATAGTTATGTTGAAAGAAACCAACTAGCGTTGCCTAACAGCTAAGTTACTGGTGTGAAAGCTACTAGTCTGTAACCTCACATATTTTTCCCATAATTTTGTTACTTGCTGTAGGTTAACATCATTTTAGTCGGTGAGTTGTTTGAGTCTACTCCATCAGAGGGACTACTCGCATCCACTTAGCCTAATAAGCTGGGTGATCTTTCGGGCTGAAAGTTTGTCCTTAAGTTGCAACAGATAGGATGGGTTTATTTGGTTTATCAGATACGTTTAGATCTTTGGGTTGGTCTGAGTGTATTGCACCATTATCGTTAGCTGTTACATGTATATGTAGCAAGACGTTTAGCCAATTGCATTTAGGTTTACTCAGTGAGATGACTTATAGGCTAAAATTTTGGCGTTAATCGTATTATCATAGCCATTCTAATGACGGTTATTCACTTTGATAACCGTCTAATATCACTTCTTAACTATTGTGTATTTAAAGCGGACTACAAACTTCATTTCGGATCTAGGATTGACCTTAAGATAGAAAACCTCGAAGCTCCAGTTCACTCTAAAGGTTTATGCGATTGAAGGAATGGTGCCTACCTAAACACAATGAACTGTTATCTATATTACATATTGGTCAAGCTACTACTTCGGTTGATGGCTAATTTTTATTTGGGTACTTCTTCTAATGATTATTGGATTTCTCATTCTTCTATTGTTGATACTGAACTTATATAGATAATTGGGTTTTTCTAGTCGTAATTCTTTTAAAGATAAAACGTTATTTGTTTTTATCCGCCTATTTAGAACTGTAAACTAACCTAGGTTTTGTCTGTCTTATCTGATCTTGTATTGCAATTATTGTGTTTAAAGGCAAAATAAAACTCTTCAAGCAATGAAATGTGTTTATGCGTTTATTAGTTATTGTTTTTTTGTTATTAAATTTTACTGTTCATGCTGGCAACGATTGTGAGGTGTCACTTGGTTACGGTGTTGTAGTGAGCGAACAACAGATCAGAGTGATAGGGTACGGTGGACGAACGGTTTACCAAATTAACCACCCTGCACAGCTTATTGTTCAAGGTGAATGGATCGACCTGGATGAGCACCAAGAGCGTAAGCTTTCTGAGTTGTCCATCGGCATCCATCAAGTGGTTCCTAAAATGATATTGTTGGCAAACGAAGGTGTAGAACTCGCTGTAGAAACTATAGAGCAAGTATATAGTGGTTTAGTCAAAGATAATGAAAGTCAGAAAAAGCTCCAAAAATCTCTCGAACGTGTGCGGATGAGTGTTAAAGAGAAGTTTATTCGTGCTAATGACAATTTTTACATGGGCCCCGGAAGTCTGGAGCAAGTTAATGATCTAGTTGACAGTGAACTTGAAGAACAATTAGAAGAAGCAATGAGCACCTCTGTAGGTGGCATCTTATCCGCTATTGGAGGGTTAGTCGCCAATGAAGGTAGCGAAGAGAAAATTGCTGCAATTGCAAATCAGTTAGAAACAATGGGTGGAGAAATTAATCAAGTTGTAGGTCCAAAAGCTCAAACTCTAAAGCTTAAGGCCCAGTGGTTTTGTAATAAATTTAAAGAGTTGGATAAGGCTGAAGATAGGCTCAGAGCCTCAATTAAAGAGATTAAACCTTACAATGTGTTGTTAACGGGCACTAATGCCTATCTAGAGAAATAACCTATTTAATATGCCAATAAAACATGCCAATAAAACATGCCAATAAAATATGCCAATAAAATATGCCAATAAATAGTGCTAAAAATACCCTACTATTACCTATACCATCATTTCTAATAACGTATTTAGATAACGTCTACCTAGTTGCGTAACTCGCCATTCATCCGCTGATTCAACCAATAGCCCACGATTTAAAGCGATTTGTAGATTTTTTTTGGTGCCGTCATCCATGGCCAAACCAGTAAAATCTGAATAATCCGACTTAGGGCATGGCTCCAATAAACGAAAACGATTCATAAAAAATTCAAACGGTAAATCTTCGCTGGGTACTACTTTTTTATCACTCATATAACTACGAGTTAGATCCATATAACCCTTAGGATGTTTGACTTTAACTGTGCGGACGATCTGATTTTTATTAGCTAGTGTGATTTTACCATGTGCGCCACAACCGATGCCTAAATAATCACCAAAACGCCAATAATTTAAATTATGCTGACATTGTTGCCCAACTTGACTGTATGCGGATATCTCGTATTGTTCAAATCCTGCTTGCTTGAGTAACTCATCACCTCGTTCTTGAATATCCCACAACAGCTCATCCTCTGGTAATTTAGGCGGTTTGGAATGAAACTGGGTATTGGGTTCAATGGTGAGCTGATACCAAGATAAGTGAGGTGGTTGTTGTGTTATGGCGCTGTTTAAATCAAACATAGCATCTTCTAATGATTGTTTAGGCAAGCCATGCATCAGGTCTAGATTAAAACTATTCAGGTCTATGTTCTTGGCTAGTTTCACCGCATTGAGTGCTTGATTTTCGTCATGAATACGCCCTAGGGCGGCCAGTTTTTCTGGCTGAAAACTTTGTACACCTATAGATATACGCGTAATGCCTGCTTTGACATAATCAGCAAAGCGCTGGCTTTCTACTGTGCCAGGATTGGCTTCCATAGTAATTTCAGCATCTACCAACAAATTGACTCGTTTTTTCACACCGTCTAAAAGAGTCTGGATTGCTTGTGCTGAAAACAAACTCGGTGTGCCGCCACCAATAAAAATACTGTGGATAGCTCTGTCGCCTACCAATTTAGCATCTTCAGTCAAGTCATCTAACAGGTGGCTGACATATTCAGATTCAGGCAAAACCTGACCTTTTTGCCCGTGAGAATTAAAATCGCAATAAGGACATTTTTGTACACACCATGGAATATGAATATATAACGAAAGAGGCGGCAGCTTTAGTGAAAGTGGTTGTGACAAGTCTTTAACCTATTTGATTTTGATTTTGATTTTGATTTTGAAGTTGAGCTAACAGCAATTTTAAAGCCTTACCGCGGTGACTTAACATATTTTTTTGTTCGGGTGACAATTGGGCGGAACTACAATTTTGTTCTTTAACCCAAAATATAGGGTCGTAACCAAAGCCATTTTCACCTTGCTGCACAGTCGTGATCTCGCCACACCATTCACCTTGACAAATAATAGGCGTGGGATCATCAGCGTGTCGCATATACACTAATACACATAAGAACTTGGCTTGGCGTTTATCTTTTGGAACATCCGCCATGGCATTAAGTAACTTGATAATATTACTTTTATCTGTTGATTGGTCTCCCGAATAACGGGCAGAATAAACGCCAGGTTCGCCACCAAGGGCATTCACTGCCAAGCCGGAGTCATCAGCAATAGCGGGTAAACCTGTTTGCTTAGCAGCATGACGTGCTTTAATAATCGCATTTTCAACAAAAGTGGTGCCTGTTTCGGCTACTTCAATTACATCAAAATGACTTTGTGGTAATACTTCAATACCTAAACCTGACAACAGTCCTGCAAGTTCTTTAACTTTACCTTTGTTACCCGAAGCAAGGATTATTTTTTTACTCACATGTTATCCTTTTATGATTATTACAATGTTGCTTGATTCAGCCAATACATTCGGCTTCTATGCTTGTAATCGATTATAACAATTCTATTATTAGCCCATAAAAATTTGCCATATAATATCACTTTTTAAGGATGTAAAATGAAATTATCTGTGCTCGTTTTATCATTATTTTCGTGTGGTTTAATCGCACAACCTGACTCATCATCCAGTGTTGAATTGGTAGAAAGTATTATTCCCGCCAAACCTATCGAACGTGTTCCACCTAAATTCCCAACCAAGGCGGCCCGAAATGGTAATGAAGGATGGGTAAAGCTAAGTTTTGTTGTAGATGAAAATGGTGCAGTGGTTGATCCTGTTATTGAAGACTCATCTGGCATTCGTGGTTTTGAGAAAGCGAGTCTGAGAGCTATTAAACAATGGCAATATTCCCCTGCTATCCGTAACGGAGAAAAAATCGAACAGTGTCGTAATAGTGTGCAATTGGATTTTATATTAGATAGAGGACCAAAGGGTGGAAGAAAACGATTTGTTAGGGAGTATAAAAATGTGGATGAGGCATTAAGAGCAGATAATATCGTTTTAGCTGAACAACTTATTACCCAAATGGGTGAGGGTAAAATTTGGAATAGCTACGAAGACACATGGTTTTGGATGCTGAAGTCTGAAATTGAAAAAGCACAAGGTTATGACAGTTCTCAATTAAGCAGTCTCAGACGAGCCATTTTTTCTAATAAAAGTAATGAGCATGTTGGTGATCAGTATTACCTTTATCTGTTACATCAAAAGTTTATTTTGGAAATAAAAGCATCGTTATTTTCTGATGCTTTGCAGACATTTGCACACATTAGGCAACGTCCTGATAGCGAAAAAAAGGTTAAGGTATTAGAAAAATATGCCATTCAAGCTAGACAGGTCCTAAAAAGCGAAGACTTTATTGTTATTAAAGGAGAAATAGGTAACAACGGTGATTGGTGGCATTCTCTTAGTCGTAATCGTTTTATCTTTAGCGATATCATTGGCACATTAGATACAGTAGAACTGCGTTGTGCCAATAAAAGAGAAAAATACACCGTTGCGGAAGAGACTGAGTGGAAAATTCCTAAAAGTTGGGGGCGCTGCAAGATCATGGTGATAGGTGACACCCAAGCAAATTTCAATTTAGTTGAAATTCGCCAAGATGCTTAACACACGGCTCCAATAGCGTAAGGTTAAGGCGTCTTTTTGCCTCGACCTTTATTTTTACGCTTTTTGATTTTGGCAGTACGTTTGGCTTTGATAACTGCTTTTTTTGTCTTATTACTAATTTTTTTCTTAGTCGGTGGTTTAGCTTCTTTATTAACGGGACGCAACGCTGCAATTACTCTGCGTTTTAGTACTTGTTCGGTATAGCGTTCAATTTTGGGTACTACGCCAATATCGTGAGCTTCAACAATGGAAATTGCTGTGCCTTTATTACCCGCACGACCCGTGCGACCGATACGATGCACATATGTATCGGCTGTGCGCGGCATATCGTAATTAATGACGTGGCTGATATTTTCTACATCAATGCCACGGGCTGCTACGTCAGTGGCAATCAATATTTTTACGTCGCCTGTACGAAAACGTTCCATAGCTGTATTGCGTTTATCTTGGGGCATTTCACCCTGTAACCATACACAGTCAATATCGACCGATTGTAGCTGGCCGACCAACGTCGCCAAGCGTTCACGAGTTTTAACAAAAACGATGGCTGTTTCTACTTGTGTACTTAAAATGTGTATTAGTAATTCTAGTTTATGATTTGCATTATCTGCCAGATGTATCCACTGATGAATAATACCTTTCTCTTTTCTGCTTGAATCAGCTTCTAATTCAACAGGATCGTTGAGTAACTCATCAGAAAAACGGGCAATACCGTTTCCTTCAAGGGTGGCTGAAAACAACATCGTTTGTTTACGCCAGCGCGCTTCTGCAGCAATTTGGTTTACAATAGGAGAAAAACCCATATCCAACATACGGTCAGCTTCATCTAAAATTAAACATTCGATATCACGACAATCAAAACTTTCTTTTTCTATATGATCAAATAAACGGCCAGGTGTGGCGACTAAAATATCAAGATTTTGATCCAATAAATCATGGTCGGTACCATAGTTAATGCCACCCGTTATTACACCACATGTGATATGTGGCACATATTTACTAATCGCTTTAGCTTGCTCAAAAATTTGTAGGGCTAATTCGCGGGTAGGGGTAAGGATCAAAATTCGCGTCGAACCCGGTTGGCGTCTGGGGTAATCTAACAAAAACTGGCAAGCAGGTAATAAAAATGCAGCCGTTTTACCTGTGCCTGTAGGGGCAGAAGCTAATATATCTTTGCCATTCATAGCTTGCGGGATGACCAGAGATTGAATACTGGTGGGCTCTTTGTAACCTAAATCCGTTACAGCATGGATCAGATCATCGTCTAGTTCTAATTGTTCAAACATGTATGTTTAAGCCTTGTTTTAATCGTTGGCTTTGAAATTAAGATGATTATAAAGGAGTGGCGAGATAAATGCTTATGCATTTTAATACAATGCGTTGCTCGCAACATTATCTAACGTAGTAAACGTTTATGTTTTTCAAACAAAATCACACTTGTCCAACCTGTTTTTTATAACAGTCAAAAATTAGATGTTAAAGTGGGCAATAAAGCGGGTAATAAAGCAGCCAAAAAATGGCGGAGTAATCACAATACCTGTGTCTAATTGCTAAGTGAATTTAGGAGAGTAAAACTGGACTTTAGAAGCCTTGCTTCGTCCATTCTAAGATGTTTGCTTAGGTAATTTTCTTGCTAGTAGGCATCAGTCAATTGAAAACTTCTCAGGCTGTAAGGGGTAAATATTTATTTTCCTCAATTGAATGACTTGATGTGAAGTCAATAGTTTGAGAGCGTAAGCCTTTAGGGATCTGATTTAAAATCGCATGGCAGTAATGAATGTTATTAGATGAGGAAACTATAAGGAGCTGGCCCAAGTATTAAAATGTGTGTGAGCCATCGCCAAAGCCTGATTATCAAAGAATCTAAAAAATAGAAGGTTACAAAAATAGCCCATATGATTTATCTTATCTGTGGTTTCCTCACTTAGCTAAAACAATTTAGCCAATAAACTTAGCATTAGGTACACGATTTTTATATGTTTAACAAAACTAATTTGCAAGCAGCTTTAAGCAAACAAACCTGGGCAAAAGGGTTAAGACTTCATCAATCGAGCTCTGTGGTCAGCGCTGCCTTGAATGAGCAAGTATTAAGAGGTTCCGTCAAAAGTGAGTCTAATCGAAGCGAGACATACCTGACACGTTTTGAATATGATGAGAGTAGGGGCAAAGCTCAGGCATATTGTAATTGTTACCTTAAATACGATTGCAAACATGCCGCTGCATTGGCTCATCACTATTTGGAACGTATGCATGTTAGTTCGGCATCTAACAACTCAATTCAAGAATGGCTAAATAATTTTTCATCTCAAGAACCTCTAATTTTTCAGCAAAAAAAAGCGCTGTTGTATTTTCTTAATCAGAATAACTCTTTACCAGATGACTATTTACAGTTGGCAGTTAAAAGTTCTAGTTTGAAAAAAAGTGGTGGATGGAGCCGAACCCTTACTTACGAAAATTTAGATAGTTATCTAATTAAACAGCCGTTTGTTGACGATCAAGATGTGCAGATTATTAGTTCTGTGATCAGAAGCCAGCATTACTCAAGTGATATTAAACTATATAAAGTATTACATTTATTGGTCAGTACCGGACGATGTTTCTGGCGGGATAACGCGGATTTAAATCATCCCATTTCTTTAGGCGAGCCTCTAAAAGCAAGGTGGCAGTGGCAAAAGCGCAGCACTGTTCACAAGCTCACCTTGGTCCTAGAAGATGCTAATACTGACACCGTATTGATAAAGTCGCAGCCAATTAGTTACTACAACACTAAAACTAACCATTTAGGCTTGGTTGAAACGGACTTGAATAGTGAGTTTGATGTTCAATTCTTACATAGCCCAGCATTTTCTGAAGAAAAAATGCCTTGGGTATTGAGTAAACTAGATATGACTTTGGGTGATTTAGCTCGAAAATTACCAAAACCTATACTTAAAAAAGAGTTTGTTTTAGCCCGTCCAGTCCCGCACATACGTCTTTCTACGCCAAGCAAAAACCAGGCTTATAACACTCAACTCTCGTTGTTATTTGCTTATCATGGGCAACTTATGAGCCCTCTGAATAATAAACATAAATTATCCAGTGAAGGGACTGAAGACAGCATTTATCGTGATTTTGCTTTTGAAAAAATGATAGTAGAGTCGCTTAAAACTTGGAATTTTATTTCTCAGTCGCAATTTAGTACGTCATATAAGGGCTTCGAGGGAGGATTTATGATGACCTTGCAAGGACGGCATCTTAATTTATCGTTCTTACATAATCAGCTGCCACAGCTGAAAAAGCAGGGATGGCAAATAGAGTACGATACAAGCTTTCATTATCAAGAGTTAGATACTGATAGTGTATTTGATGCCAATGTGGAACAAGATGAGGGTCATGATTTTTTCTCCATCGGTTTAAACTTAAATATTGATGGTCAGAGTGTGCCTGCTTTTCCTATATTACTTAGTGCATTAGAGCAGTTGCCTAAAGATATTCTACTAAATGACGAAACCTACATCGATAGTGATGAAAAGGTATTTGTTGATCTTTCTGCTGGTAAATTCATTGCGCTGCGTTATCAAAGTATTCGGCCTTTACTGAAACAATTTGTCGAGTTACTGATGCCAGGTGTTTTGCAAGACGATGGCACGATGCAGTTGTCTCGTTTTCAGAGTCATCAAACTTTAAGCGAATTGGATAATCAAGGGATTATCAACAAAGGTGCGAATAAATTACGGCATTTGGCTGAGAAATTACGAAACTTTAGCGCGATCCAAGCTGCTCCTATCCCTAAATTATTACTTGCTGAATTACGAGAATATCAACATCAAGGATTAAATTGGTTACAGTTTTTACGTGAATATGAGCTAAATGGTATTTTGGCTGACGATATGGGCTTAGGTAAAACAATTCAAACACTTAGTCATTTGTTACTTGAGAAAGAGCAAGGTCGGTTGAACGGACCAAGTTTAATTGTTGCGCCTACCAGTGTGCTATTTAATTGGGCCAAAGAAATAGATAAATTTACACCTGACTTGTCATATATTGTGATTAATGGAGCCAAGCGGCAAGAACATTTTGAGCAGTTGGAGCAATACGACATTGTGATCACCAGTTATCCTCTAGTTTTAAAAGACACTGAGGTGCATCAGCAGCATGTTTACTACTACTTAATTCTAGACGAAGCACATTATATTAAAAATCCAAAAACAAAGCTCTACAAAGCAATGTTGACACTCAAGGCCCAGCATAAGTTGTGTTTGACAGGCACACCAATGGAAAACCACCTCGGTGAATTTTGGGCTCAATTTAATTTTTTACTACCAGGTTTTTTAGCGGGTTATCAACAGTTTACTCGTTTGTTTAAGACGCCTATTGAAAAACATAATGATCATGAGCGTAAGGTTTTGCTTAACCAACGTATAAAACCCTTTATATTACGCCGTAGCAAAACCTTGATTGCTAAAGAATTGCCAGAAAAGACGATTATTATACAAACGTTAAAAATTGAGGGTAAACAGGCGGAATTATATGAGTCTGTGCGCTTAACTATGGATACTCGTTTAAAAGAAATCATTGCAGCAAAGGGTTTGCAGCGCAGCCAAATTGAAATTCTAGATGCATTATTAAAATTGCGTCAGGTGTGTAATCACCCTCAGCTATTATCTTTACCTAGCGCCAAGTCTATTAAACAATCGGCTAAGTTAGAGTTTCTTATGGAGACCTTGCCTGAGTTGGTTGAAGAGGGAAGAAATGTACTTATTTTTTCTCAGTTCACCAGTATGTTGGCATTAATAGAAACAGAGTTGGTAGCCAGCGATATACCTTATGTGAAGCTCACAGGTAGCAGTAGGAACCGCCAAGAAATAGTTGAACAATTCCAGTCTGGAAAAGTACCTGTATTCTTAATTAGCTTAAAAGCTGGGGGGGTAGGTTTGAACTTAACTGCTGCCGATACAGTGATCCATTTTGATCCTTGGTGGAACCCCGCAGTGGAAAACCAAGCTACCGATCGTGCTTACCGTATAGGTCAAGATAAACCCGTGTTTGTATACAAGTTAATAATTGAAAATTCTATCGAAGAAAAAATTCTTGAGATACAAAATAAAAAAGCAGAGCTAGCCAATGCGTTATTGTCTGAAGAAGTCAGTCAAGGAAACTTAAGTTTAACTGATGACATTTTAAATACATTATTAGCTCCCTTAGCCTAAATTAATCGAATATGTATTATGAATTTTATGTTGTTAATTAAACATAGAGCTTTTCATGTTATTTAGTTTAAGGCTATATTTGTTATGTCAAATATTCTTGTTACAGGGGCATATCTCAAAATTCTTTTGATTTGTGAGAAAAGTCTATTTCGTCACAGTAGTTGGTAAATATTTAATATATTGGATTGGGTTTTGGTATTAAATATTGGCTTACAAATGCCCTGCACCGATGCGTACTATTGAATACGAATTAGTAAGTGCTGGTAGAGATGAATTAGCTGTCAGCAAAATGGAAGCAAAAGGGTAATTATTTAATATAGATAATGTTTAACTACATCTACAATAAAAACTTGATGTCTATATGAGGCGACTTGCACTGCAGCATATTAGAGTTTCAAAATAGTAGGTTTTGAAAAACTGTGAAGCAGGTAAGTAGATTACCTCTCTGATCTGACTACTAACGGGTAAAGATTCACATCTGCATAACATATAAACACGTTTGCAGAGATGGTTGCTAAGCAAAATTTGGTCTTCCTTCAAGCTTATTGATAGAATACTAGTAACCTATTTTGAATGAATAAGTCATGACCAATACACCATCAACTGTCCAATCCCCTTGTATCCAAAACTGCTGTCTTAATGACAAAGATATGTGTTTGGGATGTTTTAGAATGATAGATGAAATATTAATTTGGGGCACTGCAACTGTAAAACAGCAACTTGATATTGTGCAGGAATGTGCCTCACGTAAGCGAGAAAGAACTCAACCTAGGTCGCTTTAGTGCATATTACTCTAGCCCCTATGGAAGGAGTGGTTGATCATCTGATGCGCGACATGTTGACCCAAGTGGGTGGGTTTGATTTATGTGTGACTGAGTTTATGAGAATTGTCGATCAACTCATGCCCAAACGTGTGTTTTACAGAATGTGTCCTGAACTCAATAATCAAGGTTGCACACCTAGTGGAGTGCCCGTTAAAGTCCAGCTATTAGGTCAACATGCACACTGGTTAGCTGAAAATGCTTACCGCGCCATTGAACTTGGCTCTCATGGCGTTGATCTTAACTTTGGCTGCCCTGCTAAAACCGTTAATAAGAGCAAAGGTGGTGCGATATTACTGCGTGAGCCTGAAACTATCTACAACATAGTCAGTGTCGTGCGCCAAGCTGTTCCAAAAGAACACACTGTGAGTGTAAAGATGCGTTTGGGGTTTGATGATACGTCTTTGGCAATAGCCAACGCACAGGCCATTGCTGACGCGGGAGCTGATTCGCTAGTTATTCACGCTAGAACAAAAGTTGATGGTTATAAGCCCCCAGCATACTGGGACTGGATTGCCAAAATAAAGCAATATGTCGATATCCCTATCGTGGCCAATGGTGAAATATGGAACAACCATGATGCACTCAATTGCCAGCGCCAATCACAATGCGAAAACATCATGTTAGGTCGTGGTGCTTTGGCTATGCCAAACCTGGCTCAGGTGATTAAAAATCATAAGGCACATATGCCGTGGGAACAAGTCAAGGGTCTGTTGGTTCGATATTCTGGCTACGAACTGTTTGGTGACAAAGGCAAATATTATCCTAACCGTGTGAAGCAATGGTTAGGTTATTTGAGTCGTCAATATCCAGAAGCTGAGGCTTTGTTTATGCGTATTCGAGCATTAAAGAGCGCAGATGAAATTTTGCAGCAAATCCAATCCTAGTAAAACCTTACATATATGTTTAGGGTAACTTAATTACCTAGTTTTAGTTTATTGCTTCACAACAATACAGTCATGATTACAGGGAAAAAAATGAAGAACTTGAATAATAGGCAACAACTTTTCAAATTAGCCGCGGCTGCAGGTTTCTTGGTTTTAGCGGGTTGTTCAGGCAAAGATAAAGCCAAAGAACCAGCATTTAAGATCAATCAAAATCCTTTTCCAAGTACTTACCAACCTATTCCCAGTCATAGTGTTTTAATCACTAATGCAACTATTTTAGACGGTATAGGTGGTCTTTTTAAGGACAGTGCGGTATTGCTGCAAAATGGTAAAATTGTGGCGATCGGTAACGATTTATCTTTACCTGATAGTGGCGTAATTGTTAATGCTAAAGGTAAATGGGTTACCCCTGGTATTATTGACGTGCATAGCCACTTAGGTGTGTATCCCGCTCCTGGCGGAACTGCACATTCTGATGGTAATGAAGCAACTAACCCTGTAACAGCAGAAGTCTGGGCTGAACATTCTATTTGGCCACAAGATGCTGGCTTTCAACGAGCGCTATCAGGTGGCATTACTGTTATGCAAATTCTTCCAGGCTCTGCAAATTTAGTTGGAGGGCGAGGCGTGACAGTCAAAAATTTGCCGGGTACAACCGTTCAAGATATGAAATTTCCTGATGCCCCTTATGGTATGAAGATGGCCTGCGGCGAAAACCCTAAAAGAGTGTATGGCAAAAAAGGTGGACCTTCTACAAGAATGGGTAACGTGGCTGGCTATAGACAAGCTTGGGCTGATGCACAGGATTATCAGCGCACGTGGGATAAATATTATGTTGATCATGAATTAGGTAAAAAAGACGCTAAAGTGCCTAAACGTGACCTTAAACTTGAAACTTTATCTTTGGCTTTAAAGGGAGATATTTTAGTGCATATGCATTGTTATCGTGCTGACGATATGGGCACTATGCTGGATGTAATGAAAGAGTTTAATTACAAAATAGCGGCGTTTCATCATGCAGTTGAGTCTTATAAAATAGCTGATCAATTAGCACAGGCAGGGGTTTGCTCAGCAATGTGGGCCGATTGGTGGGGTTTTAAATTTGAAGCTTATGACGGCATTCAAGAAAATATACCAATGGTTCATGCCGCCAAAGCTTGCGCGATAGTGCACTCCGATAGTGATTTAGGTATCCAAAGATTAAATCAAGAAGCGGCTAAAGCGTGGGCTAATGGTCGTAGAGCGGGTATCGATATTAGCCAGGCAGAGGCGTGGCAGTGGTTATCAGCTAACCCTGCTAAGTCTTTGGGCATATTCGAACAAACAGGCTCTTTGGAAAAAGGCAAGAATGCTGATGTGGTAATTTGGTCAGCCGATCCCTTCTCAACCTATGCTCAAGCAGAGCATGTCTATTTAGATGGAGCACTGATTTATGACCGTCATGATCCGGCATCGTGGCCGGTGAGTGATTTTGAGCTAGGACAACCTGGTGAAGGAGACAGCAAATGAACAAACTGATTATATATTCATTGCTTGGCAGTATGTTGTTAACTCACATTGTTGATGCCAAAAATATAGCCATCGTGGGGGCTAAAGTTTACACCATGTCTTCGCAAGGAACACTTGAGAATGCCACTGTGCTTATAAAGGATGGCAAGATCCAAAAAATCATGGAAGGAGAGCCTGCGTTAGCTGGATACGAAATTATTGACGCAAAAGGTAAAGTGGTAACGCCCGGTTTGATCGGTGCAAGCACTACCTTAGGATTAGTTGATGTAGGCTTTTCTGGAGGCACAAATGATAGTAATTCTAGTCTGACCAGTATTTCTAAAACTGGCGCGGCGTTCGATGTCTCTTATGCCATCAATCCTGATTCGTCGCTAATGGCCATTGCCCGGATTGAAGGCGTCACAACTGCCGCCACTTCAATGGGGAGTACTGGGCAACTTTTTAGTGGTCAAGGAGCTTTGATTTCTTTAGGTGATGTGAGCGAACCGGTGATCCAAGCAAGAGCATTTATCAGCACTAGAGTAGGCAACAGCGGTGCTGATACCATGGGAGGATCTCGGAGTGTACTGTGGGTCAGTCTCGAAAAAGCATTGGCTGAAGCTAAGTTTGCAATTGGTAAATCGCTGACACCAAGCGATGAATGGCATGGGGAATTAAGTAGAGCTGATATTGCGGCACTAGTACCTGTTGTTAAGGGCGAAATACCACTTTTAGTGGATGCCCGCAGAGCTGCTGATATTCGTCAGGTTATTGCTTTAAAGCAACGCCAACCACAATTGAATATTGTCATTACCTATGCAACTGAAGGTTGGCGAGTCGCCAAAGAGTTGGCAGACAACAATATCCCAGTGATCCTTGATCCCGAAGCAAACTTACCCTTTGGTTTTGATCAGTTAGGTTCAACCTTGAAAAATGCGGGTCGATTAGCCGCTGCCGGTGTCAAAGTGAGCATTGGCATGGAGACTCATAATATTCGCTTGGCAAGACAACATGCAGGTAATGCTGTGGCTAATGGATTAAGTTGGAACCAAGGTCTCGCGGCTTTAACTATCAACGTAGCCAAGCTTTATGGTATCGATGATAAATTGGGCAGCCTCGAGGTTGGAAAACATGCTGATGTAGTTATTTGGACTGGTGACCCTCTTGAAGTAACTGAATCTGCTGAACTGGTGTTGATTGCGGGAGAAATTATCGAAATGCACTCTAGGCAAAGTAAACTTAGAGACCGTTATTTACAATTACAAACGGGTAAACGTATGCAATATGTTCGTCCTTAGTTAAGGTGCTAACAACTAAATTTACATATAAAAAAACCGAGTTAATTAACTCGGTTTTTTTTGATTGATGTTCTTAGACACTTACATCAACGAAAGAGCCTACTCGCTGGTCTTGCGAGTTAGAAGATGACTGACTTTCTTGTGTTGCTGGGGTTTCTAACGAAGCTTGTTGCTCAGCTCGATTGATCTGCTGTGCAGAGCCAGTTTGAGTGGGCGCAATCTGAGCTAGTGAACCAGCACCTGATGAACTAATTTCCATTACGTACTCCTATTCTTTACATAGTTGTCTCAAAACAATCCT
>NZ_CAJXPA010000101.1 GCF_913058035.1 uncultured Paraglaciecola sp.
GCACATCCCGTCATAAATAATAATAAAAATGACAACGTTATAAGTCGAAGAATCCAATTCATCTCATTCATCTCATTCATCCATTACGCTAAACTGCTGTTTAAAAATCTAACGCAAGCTAATCATATAAACAATAAATTTGTTTATATGATTAAGATTTTCTGATTTTATTTATGTTCTTGCTTAATCAAATCGGCGCAGCGCTCTGCAATCATGATCGTGGGAGCATTGGTATTTCCACCAACAAGTGATGGCATAACTGAAGCATCCACCACTCTTAAACCTTTTATATCTTTGACTTTAAGCTGTGAGTCTACAACTGTCATAACGTCGCTGATATCACCCATTTTACAGGTGCCAATTGGGTGATAAATAGTTTCAGAATTTTTTCGGATAAATGCTAATATTTCTTCATCAGTTTGTGCATCAGGTCCTGGGCCAACTTCCCATGACTCATATTTATCAAATGAAGCAGCTGCTAGAATTTTCCTTGCACGTCGTACCCCGTCAATCATTACTTTTTGATCGTCAAGATGCTCGAGATAATGTGGGTCAATCACTGCAGGTGTGTTTGGTTTGTTAGAACGTAATCTTATTTCACCACGGCTTTTTGGATACAAACCACATACATGCACTCCAAAACCATAACCAAAGGCAGTAGTTCGTCCGTGATCAAGCAAAATTGCAGGTAAAAAATGATATTGAATATCAGGGATATCTGCTGCATATTGTGTTTTGTCAAAGCCGCCCGCCTCGGCAACATTGCTGGTAAAAATGCCTTGTCGATTAAATAAATAGTTAAATGTATTTTTGATATAACGGGGAATAAGAGCCAGAGAAATCGAATAACTATCACGGTTTTTACAGTGATGTTGCACTATTATGTCGAGATGGTCTTGTAAGTTTTGTCCAACACCAGGTAAATCTACTTTTACTTTAATCCCATTTTCAGCTAGGTGCTCTTTTGGCCCAACACCTGACAACATTAATATTTGTGGAGAGTTGATCGCACCTGCGGATAACAACACTTCTTTATTGGCAGTTAGCTCAATAGATTGCCCATCAAGTTGCAGTTTAACTCCTGTAGCCACACCATCTATAATTTGAATCTTTTCAACCAAAGCTTTTGTTAATAAAGTTAAGTTAGAGCGTGTTAAAGCAGGTGTTAAATAGCCTTTGGCCGTTGAACAACGTTGCCCATTTTCCTGAGTAACCTGATAAAAGCCCAAGCCTTCTCGATCAGGACCATTAAAGTCGGTAACTTTAGACAGCCCAATTTGTTCAGCCGCGTCAACAAAGGTACTAGAAAGCGGGTTTGTATGCCTTAGATCACTTACACTCAGATAACCGTCCGCGCCATGCATTTCACTTTCGCCATGCTGTTGTTTTTCTGACTTTTTAAAATAAGGTAAAACTGTTTGCCAGTCCCAACCCTTAGCACCCATATCATTCCAGCGGTCATAATCCTCAGGCACACCACGAATATAACACATAGCATTAAGTGAACTTGAACCGCCTAATACCTTACCTCGTGGCCAAAAAAGCGAACGATCATTCAATTGAGACTGAGGCTCAGTGTCATACTCCCAACCTAAATTTGTCATGCGAGATAGGAAAGCCAAGCCGAATGGAATATGAATAAACGGGCTTGTATCTTTGCCTCCTGCTTCAATTAAACAGACGCTAAACTGATTATTCTCTGTTAAACGCGCCGCTAAAGTGGCGCCGGCTGAACCTGCGCCTATGATGATAAAATCAAATTGTGTTTGAGAAAGCTTTTGCATAAAATACACTACTTTTTTGATATGAAGATATTAGGACGTGTTGCTATCAAATATGCCGTTGAAAAAGTACTTAAATCGGTCATAACATTCATACAACTCATCTGATGTCATACCAGTAATTGTATCAAAAAAGAGTTCTTAGTGTTACTTTCTTGTAAAGCCTGTAGCTGATAGGTAAATAACTTAATACAATAAAATTCAATTAGTTATAAAATGTATCGGTATGTAGCATTATCACAAATATCTATGGAGAAGCATTAGTTTGGGTTCGCAATCTATCAGAGAGTCATTTCGCTTACTCTTAGCTAAATGCCTAATTCGTTTTAAACGACTAAAATATGTGGACTATTCAGTGGACGATATTAGTCAATTAATTCAACCACACTTACCTGTTTCATTGCCTATTTCTGTACCAAGGGGGGAAGGCCGCTTTACGTTATCTAAAGCTAATATAACGATGCCCGTTAACTCAAATTATATTCAAGCCGAAGTTCTAGGTGGCATCGAGGTTACTTATATTGCTAACCCCATTTATCGTGCTCATGTTGTGTTAGTTGTTCAAGCTATTCCTCAATACAATTCCACCACAAAAAAAATACTCTTAACGCACATACGCGTTACCGACATTCACATGTTAAACGATGAGTATTCAATTTTAAAAGATACCTCTAGTCTTATTAATCACTTTGTCCCAAGTCCAGTATTATCTATGGTGACAGGCACCATGAGAACTGCATTCAGCATTATGACAGGCACCACTGCTTCCGAAGCAAGCAGTTATTTGCAAGTATATCTGAGTGGCAGCAAGCAAAAAGTACTGGATTACCACAAACCACAAATAGAAAGTATCATTGTTGGATTGGCTGCTGGCGATGACATGCAATACAGCTTAGATATGAACGACTTTGAAGAAAATCTTTTTATCCAATATGGTCAAAAAGTCATAGTTGAACAAGGTCACTTACGATTCAAGTTTTAAGATGATGTTGATAACACATATTAATATCAGGTACGCGCTGGAATGATAAGTTACTGATAGGATGACTGGATTACCGCTATGAAACGACTAATAGTGGTAAACGGTGTCATGACTTTTTAAAAAGGCAGATTTTTCTGACCATAGCTTCGCGAACCAACTTTTCCAATAATATAAAACCTAAAACAACGTTATGTACAGATTTTTAGATGTGATGTAACTCGGCAAAACTTTACTTTTCTCGGGAAAAAAACATTGAGGTATTAAAATCTTTGCCACTTTGAGTGATGTTTTAGGAAACTATGCACATTCATATTTAGATAAAACATCCATCTATACAGTAATTGCATTGTCAAACCTGCGAATTCCATAGGGACAATAAACTAAGTATTCAATTTCATATTTTTGATTTAAATATTCCGACTGCTGCTCTGAAACCTTGTGTTTTCGTTTCCTATGTTTGTAGTGCTAAGATCACACATCTATATCAATATTTTATTAATTTAACGTTTTACTGATTCAACTCTTTTTATTTTTAGGCACATTTTTAATGCTAATCAAGGCGTGTCGAAAACGGAAAATTTTCTATTTTTACATTAGAAATAACGTTCACCGACAAATCGGTCAAAACGTTACAACTAATCTGATTATGCTTATCGAACACTGATAATTATTATGTGACCTTTGGTGTTGTTTCTTCTAATTTACTCAACTAGATAAAACTTTATCATCAACAATAGATACAAATTCTTCATTAATATTTTTGCCAACATCTTCAATATTCAGATTAGGGTCATCGACACATTTCTCCAACATATCAAAAGCTTCAAGACAATAAATTGCCAATGGTTCTAAACTATCAATATTATTATTACAGCAAACAAGTCCAATGTTAGCCTGACCATTATAAGTCACCATTGTAATATTCACACCGCCACCAGGGGTTATGGTAGAAATAGGATAAGTGGCAAGTAGTTGACTATCTTTAAAGTACATTATGTCTGTGGGTCCTGGCATATTTGATACTAAGATATTAGCAATGGGTTTGACCCAGCTAGATAACCCTAACATTTCAAACATAATAGCGTAGGTTTGTATTAATAAGGTGTAATAGCTAAATGACGCAGGGTGAGAAGACTTCGCAGCTTTTTTAACTTTTCGATGGTTTTCAATGATCTCTCTGAGTCTAAGATAAGGATCAGTGTGCCCATGGGCCAACTCTACTGGTACTATCGCAATTTTATTGCCGTAGGTTGTCTCACCAGGCCTGCGCAAATTAATGGGCATGTTGGTATATAAAGCTTTTTCAAAGGTCTGCCCATAGTCTGTCAGTTGTCTATGCACAGCGATATCAAACACACATAACATAACTTCATTAGCTGAAGCCCTTAAGCGTTTACTTAGAGTTTTAACCCGCTTAAAATCGATATCTAAGGTAGCTACTGCACGGCCTTTTTTTACCTGTCCAGTGAGCACCGTTTTAGTGCCTGTGAAAGGCAAAGGCATGTAGTCTTTATTTATCCTAAGTAGTTTTAACAAAAGTCTAAACCAGATCCAAATTAAATCTTTAACAGCTATTAAAAAGCCCCACAGGCCGCCGAACATTGCCTTAAACCAATGTGTTTTATGCTGTTTTTTTTGCGTTCTATCCATTGCCCAAACGGGTATAAACCCTTCATCAACCGGACTTTGGCTATAGCCAGCCTGAAACCAACGGATCAAGGTACTACCGTCACCGCACATATGATGGATTTTAATATATAAAGCAAATTGTTGGGTGTTATTGTCTTTAATTAAATGGAATTGCCAAAGTGGTTTATCTCTATCTAGCCAAGTTTCATGCAAGCTGGCAACAAATATATTCAAAGCAGGCTTATTATTCAAATCATCAACAACATGCATTTGAACATGATACTTCATATCTAATTGAGCAACAGGTACAAACTTAATTGGATACCCCAACACACTACTTACTCGACAGTTGAAGGGAGCCGTCGCTTGCTCAAAAGCGCGTAATTCTACCAGTAACTTATCAACATAATCACTTTCAGCGGCATCTGGCATTTTTAGTAGCTGCAAAGTTGCAACATGTTTAGGGTTATCTTCAGACTCAGTGATCCAAAAAGTCTTATCAAGAAATTTTAGTTTTTTACTCAAAACGTTATCCTTTTAAACTGAGATACAACATATCTTAGCTTATTGTTCTTCGTTGGAAAATTCACGATTCACTATCGCTTCTTGCAGACGATGTAACTCATCCAAATCAATATTAATGTGTGGCAACAGAGCAAATAATATGGCGGATAAACTTTTATATAAATATTCATCGTCATTAATATTGTAGCCTTTCAAAGCATAGTAATTTGCAGCTTGGCTGAATACTAAGCCAATTATTTCGACCATTTGATGGCACTGCCCCGCAGAAGCAGTCATACTATTTTGGGTCACAAACTGCGCTAAAAGCTCAGTGACACAACGTTCTTGTGCAGCCATCAACTTGACAAATCCCTTAGCTACACGAGGGTACTTATCGGTTAAATCGGTAGGGTTGCGGTATAAGAATCGAAATAAATGGTTTTTATCAATAATTAGATAAAGATAATAAAAAAAGTCTTCAATACTCAGGGATGCATCATCTAGGTTATTTGGAGCATCAAGAATAGCGCGCAATTGTTCTTGGTAAAGCTCAAATAATTCCGAAACTATGACTTCTTTACCTTTAAAGTGGTAATACAAATTGCCAGGACTGATGTCTAGTTCCATTGCAATCTCAACACTGCTAACGTTGTTTTCGCCTTGTTGATTAAAGATATCAAGGGCAGTTATCAAAATACGTTGAGCTGTTTTCATTTTATTATTACCAAAAAGGTGATGGGTTATGTCAATCTTATGGATAGATTGACATACTGTTTATCCGTAGTGCAAGTATTTGAAAATAAAGCTTTTGCTTCTTTAATAAAAAAAACATGGCTAAAGTATTAACCAGGGGTAGAAAATGATCAGAGTATTGTTCAACAAAAAAGGGGGCGTCGGTAAATCAAGCTTAGCAGTAAATCTTGCGGCTATTTCTGCGAGCCAAGGTTATCGAACTTTACTCATTGACCTTGATACTCAATGTAATAGCACGTCTTACCTAAATGTCACTGACTTACCTAAGGACAGCAGCATAGCGGATTTATTTGAACAAACTATTACCTTTCATCTACAACGTCGTCCTGCCAGCGACTTTTGCTGTACAACGCAAGTTAAAAACCTCGATATTATTGCTGGCTCAGAACGTTTAACTGAGTTGGAAAGTGAGTTAGACAGTAGGCATAAAATTTATAAACTGCGTGAAGCCTTAGATTCATTGAAAGATACTTACCAACATATATTTATCGATACAGCCCCAGCACTAAATTTTTATAGCATGTCAGCACTCATTGCAGCACAACGATGTTTAATACCCATTGATTGCGACGATTTTGCTCGACAAGGGTTGTATAGCCTGCAACGAAAAATTGCAGAAATAAAAGAAGATCACAATGAGAGTTTAGAAATAGAAGGTATTATTGCAAATCAATATATGACAAACGCAAATTTACCCAAACAAATCGTTAATGAACTCATTGCTGAAGGTTTTCCGGTATTATCACAATACATTGGACAGTCTGTTAAAATGCGCGAATCACATCAAGCCAAAAAGCCACTCATCTTACTTGCCCCTAAACATAAACTGACACTCTCTCTTGTAGGGATTTTTAATCTATTAGAAAAAAATTAGTTAATATTCTAAGCTTTTAATATTGTGATGCTGAACGAGTTTATTGACTGATATTTTTTATGGCTAATTGAAATGAACCAGCCTGTTTGTCAGCAAGCATAAAGCCAATTTGTTTGACGTCAGAAAATAACAGGGCCGGGGCATCTTTGACAACGCGCCCACGAAATTGAGCAACGAAATGGTGTTCCGAAAAAGCCAAGGTCTGCCATTGTTTAGGGCTGCTAGAGAATGAAGCAACATAAGCCATGCCATCAAATCCTTGGTTGGTTCTCAGACGTAGTTGATAACTTCGCCCATCACCCTTGATCTCTAAAGAAATTGGTAACTTGCTACTTTTTAACGAAACGGGCCCAATCCGCCTTATTGAGGCGAACCCCCCGTTGTTCTCTAAAGAAAGTTCTCCTTCAAAATAAGCAACTTTATCAACCACCCGTAAATTAGACTCAGATAACCCTCCCATTACGCTATCGTTAATCCGATACCAATAGGTCATTTCCTCGGCAATGGAAAAATCAATCTTCCATTGAGCTGATACACTTGCACATTTCATAATAAATAAAACAAATACTATAATTCTCATGTCACTAATACGTCAAAAAACAAAAATTCGATTAATCCAGTACGAATATAAGGATAATCATGGCGCACTACATAAACACTAGATATAACTGCATAAACCCAGCTCCCATACCCAATAAGGCACCTGTTACGATCAGTTTCCATTCATCAGCCTCATAAGCGGGACGAAGAACGCCTTCAAATTCTTCAGGTGACAAAGCTTCCATACGTTGACACAAATCATCAGCGATTCTTAGTGCTTTGTTAGTATATTCGTAAGCATAAGCTAGATATTTTTCTGAGTCTTTAAAAATACGCTGCGTAGCTAATTCTTTCATTTTATAATAAGAATCTGAACCAACCCCTAGGGCAAAATAAGGTTGAGCAATCGCAACATAACGTTCAATTGCATCATTCACATGTAATTCAATCAATTCCAAAAGCTGTCCAGAACCAGAGCCATGCACCGCAATTTCCATAATATTTTTTGAAGTCATCAATTTAGACTCAATAATATCTGAGTACACACGTGACACCTCTTTTTGACGCTTTAAAAACATACCTTGAATAGTAAAACCCATAAACTTAATTGGATGTTTGGGTTCAAAAATTATTTTTAACGCAATCCAATTCGTAGCATAACCTACTATTAAACCACCTACGGGCAATACCCACCAAGTAGGATAAAACGACCAAACAAGCATAGTGGGTATGCCAAATAAAAAACCAAAATAAAAGCCTGATTTTTCTATAAAAGGAAATTCTTTCTCACCAGATTTTAAGAAAATTTCATTAATAAGTTCGGGGGCGTTAACCAACTGACCTACAACTAACTCTTTTATATCAATGATTTCTTCAATGTTGTATTTGAAGTCATTTACCATTTTAGTCACAACATTAGGGATATCAGCTTCTACTCTGGCATAAACAAGGTTCTTACCATGCACTGGCAAAGATGCCCACAATTGAGGTGAAGATTGCTTCATCACATCATTAATAATAGTCCGAATAGTCTGCTTAAGACGTCTTTCAATTGCTTTAGTTAATTCAATAGGATCGATACGGTCGGCCAATTCTTTCACACTGAGCAATTTTCCCAGTACTAGCTCAACTTCAATCTCAGCCATTTCTCGACGCTTAGCAGGTATTAAACCTTGCCAACCTAAAAAAGGTTTGAGACCTATAAATTCAATGGGATAAAACATCATTTTGACGGCTAAAAAATTAGTAGACCATCCCACCATCGCACTAATGATAGGAATGGATAACAGAGGAATATTAGTAATGAGTTGATCTATTAATTGCATAAAAAACAGCTGCGCCTAGTCAATATATTATTATTTGGTATGTATGGGTGTCCATTCTAACTCATAATAACCTAACTATTTGAATTAGAATGGTCAAACTAAAAATACCATAGCTTGAAAATTATCCATACAAAACTCTATTCAAATACAACTAGTTATCCGGTATTTTCACTATTCGATGGCAGTTGAAGCTAACTATCTTAAATTTTGGGTAGCATTTTCTAATTATTTACTGTTATATCTGGTCAGACTAGTAAATTGAGAAACTTGCATGGCAAATAAAAAACTTTCTGAATTACAAGACATCATGACTCGTGCCGTCTCTTATGAAGAATATCAAGAGACCGCAAAAGCTTATGACGAATTGTCTGGCGCCCATGAATGGAAAGCCAAAGGCCCAAGTAAGGAATACGACTACCGACTCATTCGTAAACGTGTACAACGGATGAAACAAGCCAGAGTAAGTGGTGATGCTGCAGGTTTAATGTATATTTTACACGAAGGATTACATGGCAACTTAGGTAATATTGCTTCGTCTGCACTGAATCAGCACGCTAAACTTGGTACTAAAAGCCTGATTGAAGAATTTATTCAAGAAGTGTGTGGGGCTTTGGATTTTATTTATCAAGCAGATGAAAATGAAATTGACTTCTACGAGAAGCTATCATTTTTTGAAGAAACAGCACAAGCATTTGGTAGTAGTTGTTTAATGTTAAGCGGTGGTGCTGGTCTTGGATTTTTTCATTGTGGCGTAATTAAGTCATTAGTTGAACATGATTTGCTACCTAAAGTAATCTCAGGTGCCAGCGCAGGAGCAATTATCGCTGCGCTTGTTGGCACGCGCACCGATGAAGAACTATTAGAGGTTATGCAACCGGAGAACATACAACAAAAATTTAAAAAATGGCGACTATGGCAGGGTTTTGGCAAGGACAGCCTGCTCGATAGTAGCAACCTTGAAAATGCCTTAATTGAGTTATTTGATTTAACTACTTTTGAAGAAGCATTCAAAAAGACCGGTCGTCATATGACAATCACAGTATCCCCAGCTGATTTGCATCAACATTCACGCTTACTCAATGCCAAAACGTCACCTAACGCTATTATTACTCAAGCAGTGCGAGCATCTACGGCTATCCCAATATTATTTAAGCCCGTTCAACTAAAAGCTAAAAACAGAGCAGGCGATATAGCACCATATATCCCTAATCGACGTTTTGCAGACGGCTCTATTATGGCCGACTTACCCTTTGAGCGTTTAGCGCGTTTATACGGTGTAAATCATAGCATTGTTAGTCAAACTAACCTGATAGCGGTTCCCTTCTTAGCCCGTGATAAAAGAGACACTACCGGTTTAGTAGGGTTAACATGGCGCTATGCTGCAAAAATAGCCAAAGTAAACAGCATTTATGCCTTCGATATACTTGAAAACCTTATTAGCCATCGTGCTGCTAGATTAGCAATACACAAAGTGCGTTCTGTTATTGACCAGCAGTACGTAGGTGATATCAACATCTTGCCTAGCGCAACGTTTGCTAACCTTAAACATATCGCTTCAAATCCTAGCTTAAAAAGCATCCAAGAACTTATTCACAATGGCGAACGTGCCACCTGGCCTCAGCTTGATTTAATTAAACGAAATACCCTGATAAGCAAAACACTTAGACGTTATTTAAACCAATTAAAACAAAGAGAAGCAAGATTACTCACTGAACACGATGGATTACGCGTAATCAACAGCTAATCACAATGACAATGGCTTATCCTGCTCTATTTAAGTCAATCAATTTAGGTTAATCGTCAGTTTGACAGAAACGGATTAATGAGATGGCCTTTAAAATTGGCTGTTATGCTATCGATGTTCAAAATATCTACATCACAACCATAAAGTCAATTCGATGTACGAGTGAGATAAATAAGGTTATTTTTTTACTTATTTATCTCACTCGTACATCGCAATTAATTCATTATTTATTATGATTGTTACAACTTGTTGAGGTTGATTAAGGTTTGTCTGTCACCGCTCCGGTAGAAGCAGAGCTGACTGTTCTAGCGTATTTTGCTAGCAGCCCTCTGGTATATTTTGGTGCGGGTTGCTTCCAGCTTTGCCTTCTACTGGTCATTTCTTCATCACTAATATTCAAAGTCATCTGGCGACTTTGTGCATCAATTGTAATGCTGTCACCATTTTCTACCAACGCTATTGCGCCACCTTCGTAAGCTTCAGGTGTGATATGACCGACCACAAAACCTCTGCTGCCTCCTGAAAAACGACCATCAGTGATAAGTGCCACATCGTTACCCAAACCTTTACCCATAATAGCGGAAGTAGGGCTTAACATCTCACGCATACCTGGTCCGCCTCTTGGACCTTCGTAACGAATCACAATTACATCACCAGCCACTACTTGACCATCAATAATGGCAGCAAAACCTTGCTCTTCAGAGTCATACACTTTAGCTGTGCCGGTAAAGCGTAATCCTTCTTTTCCAGTAATTTTGGAAACCGCACCTTCAGGGGCTAAATTACCATTCAAAATAACCAAATGGCTATCTTTTTTGATTGGCTTATCAAAAGGTAAAATAATGTTCTGACCTTTTGGATAATCGTCTACATCCGCTAAGTTTTCAGCCATGGTTTTACCTGTGACTGTCATACATTCACCGTGTAACATACCTGCATCTAACAACCGCTTCATCAATGGTTGAATGCCACCAATTTCAATTAATTCAGACATCAAGTATTGACCACTTGGACGTAAATCAGCAATCACCGGGGTTTTTTCGCCAATGCGTACAAAATCATCAAGTGTCACTTCCACACCGATAGCATCAGCCATAGCGATCAAATGAAGCACTGCGTTAGTAGAACCACCAAGGGTAATAATCAGCGTGATCGCATTCTCAAATGCTTTTTTGGTCATAATATCGGAAGGCTTTATGTCATGTTCGAGTAAGTAAACAATGGCTTTACCTGCATCAATACAGTCTTGCTTTTTATTATCTGAAATCGCATTTTGAGCAGAACTATTCGGCATGCTCATACCTAAAGCCTCAATGGCCGAAGCTAGGGTATTGGCAGTATACATACCGCCGCAAGAGCCCGGACCAGGGATTGCCGTTTTTTCAATATGTTCCAGTTGTGTAATTGGAATATCGCCAGCAGCGTAACTTCCCACTGCTTCGAATACCGACACAATATCAGTGTGATTTTCGCCAGGTAAAATAGTGCCTCCGTATACAAAAATCGATGGCCTATTTAAGCGGGCTAATCCCATCAAACAGCCTGGCATGTTTTTGTCACAGCCACCAATAGCGATAATACCATCATGTCCCATGCCAGCTGATACTGCTTCGATAGAATCACAAATAACTTCTCTTGATACTAAAGAATATTTCATACCTTCGGTGCCCATAGAAATACCATCAGATATAGTGATGGTGTTATAAATAATGCTTTTAGCACCTGCGCTATCCACACCTTTACCTACCTCATCTGCCAAAGTGTTAATGTGCATGTTGCACGGCGTCACCATTGACCATGTAGAAGCAATACCGACTTGTGATTTCTTAAAATCCTCGTCGCCAAACCCTACAGCCCTTAACATAGAGCGACTGGGTGCTTGAGCAGCACCATCTACAATTTTTTGTGAATGTTTGCGTGGTTTATCTGTGTTCATATCTTTATCTGCATTTTCAAACTTCGATAAACGCACTATAGAATTGTCTTAACAAATAGACAATCTAAGGTCATGAATGTATTAGTCTTATTTATAAGGTTTTTGAAGAAATGTGGTCAATCAGAACGTAAGGAATTTAAAACCGGTTAAAAAAGTGAGTTTGTTAGACTCACAATTGAAGAAACATAAATTTAGAGTAAACTGAGTAAGCAAATAGACCAAAAAAATTATTATGTAAGTTCTCTTTAATTTGTCATTTAGCAGTCGTTCGTAACACAATGCTTTTAAACATCTATTTGCTACTTATTAATTAACATAGACATAGAAATTGTTCTGTCGACCCATTCCGCATCGGGGTCTGACTCTAAACCAATATGATAATCTAAACGATTGATGCCAAAACTTGCAGTCAAATTTTCTTTATTCTCCATAAGAATGAAACTTACAGCTTTAGTTATGTCCTTGATAGTTAAGTCACCTGATATTTGATAACCACCTTCAGTTGCAATAATGTCAGTACTAACAAATTTACCAAGTGCATGATTTTTGACATCAAACCAATCGAATTCAGGTAGGGTGCTATCATAAATACTATCCCCAGTTTTTGCTGAATTCATGTAAAAGGTGGCGGTAATATTAGGATTACTCTGAGGTGGCAGTATCAATGAGGCCTGCCAACGCTCAAACTTCCCTTCAAAATCCATACCGGCGTGTTGACCCGCAAATGATAAAGTACCGGTTTGGTGGCTGCTTTCAAGTTGTGCATGGGCATTTAAGGTAACCAAACACAGAAACATACTTATCGAAAATGCCATCAGCATTCGCATCAGAAACGTTTTACTGAAACATACCGTGTTAAACATATTTTTCATTTATTGTTCCACCACATCCTGCTAATTAAATTTATATTGTGAGTTTTCTTGTGCCATATAACCGCACTAATATGGCCAACAATCGAAGTAGCAAGGATAGTTGCCGTTATCCAGTGAACGTTGTTAGCTAGGACTTCTATGGTTTTGTTTCTAGCAACACCTGGTATATGCGGCCACTTGATCCAATCAAAAAAAACAAAAGTAGGTAAACCAAAGGGACTAGCCGACACCATTAACCAGCCAGACAATGGCATAGTTACCAACGCAGCATACAAAAACAGGTGTCCTAACTTAGCCTTGAAAACCTGTTGCTGGTTTAAACTATCGGGTAATGCAGGGGCTTTTGTAAGAATTCTTGTTCCTATCCTGAGTATTAATGCCCACAATACCACTACGCCAGAGGCCTTGTGTATTTGGAAAAGCCGGTACTGGTCAGCCTTGCTGATATCCGCGTTGACCATATACAGACCACTGGCAAACATAAATAATAAGGCCAACGCAATGCACCAGTGAAGCACAATACTAAAGCTATTATATCGCTGCATCGAGATTGTCATGTTTTGATTATCTATTTAATTAATCGCCAAAGTGAGCAAATTCACCTTCTATCAAAATCTCTACATTGTCACCGATACTAGGAACATATTGACTCATACCAAAATCAGAACGCTTGATACTAGTTGTCGCAGAAAAACCCATTGTAGGTTTGCCAGTGAATGGCTGTTTTGCCATAGCTCCGTTAAATTCCACATCTAACAACACTTCCTTAGTAACACCTAAGAAGGTTAAATTACCCTGCATCACCGCAGTATTTTCGGTTCTCATATCGATTGATGTTGAAGCGAAATTAATATTAGAGAATGCCTCAGAATTAAACCAACCTTTCTCAGTAGCGAGGATTTTATCAAAATCTTTTTCGGCTGCATTAGGATAAGCAGTTTGTATAGACATAGGATTAATACTGGCTGTAATTTGGCTTTGCTCTATCTTTTTCGGATTAAAATCGATAGCAGCGTCAAAATCTGTAAATCTTGCAACATAATTAGACAAGCCGAGATGAGATACTTTCCAGACAATAGATGCGTGGCTTAAATCTAGTTTATATTCACCTGCTGGCATGTCGTTAAAAGTACTTTTAGCAAACACCTCTGAAACACTGCAGGTTAAACTTAGAATTAAAACAGCGACGCTAATTTTTATAAACTTCATACTAATCATTCCTTTAAAAGTTATGCGGGTATATTTAAATGTATTACGGAAGATTAAAGCAAAAGTTTCAATCTGTAATAAATAATTAATACACAAACTTAACTTAGCAATTATTCGTAGTTATTCGTAATTATGTTTATAGGTATCTGTCAGCCAAATCGACAGCCTTAAAAGTGTAAAATTAAAAACCTTCTGCATTTTTAGCTATTGTGATTTTGAAGCCTCGTGAATTAACTTTAGCCCCGGTCAAAGTCATCTCATTCCAAGGCTGACTTCGGTTTAATCAGGACTAAAGTATTAAAATTAAATCAGCAATTGATCAACGTTAGGTACACTTTGAATACACGTAGTAAGTACTTATATAACAATAACTTAACTCATTCATCGACAAACACTACACGAATACAACTAACATTGTTTAACAGATTAAAGTCAACATCGACTGCCCAAATTCGATATATACATTAGTGTCTTGATTGTTTACTTTTAAGTGATCAGCATAACCAAGTCTCGCACTCATAACGAACCAAAATACTGCACTAATGAAGCTCACAATTCGCCATACCGTAGATTTTGCCCACTTAAGCGCGAACGTGATGGAAAGTATATAAAGTACAAAACCACCTAATTTAGATGATGCCCAACCATTTACGAAGGGATACAAGTTAATAACGGAAACCAAATAAATAAAAGTTAAAATAAACAAAGTATATAAAATGTGGGGTCCAATTTTCAGTATCTTATTGTTGACCTTATCAGACCCTTTGATCGTTAATACAAAGTTAATAATGAAAAAGATAAACGTAAGCGAAATTATGGTCAGGTGGATGTTTTTAACTATCATGTACATGGCGTTGCTCCTTAAAAGTTTTATTATTTATGACTATTGCATAAGCCACGAGTAAATAGTTTGATTATCTGAATTTTATTGTATCAAACCTACAAAGAAGAGCTATTGAAATGTCTCTTTTTGAAGTTTCATAAACTTCAATTTATATTAAGTTTTCTTGATATCAGATTTTTGATGTTTTATTTTAGCCCCCTACAAAAATGGCAATAGCAATAAAGGCAGGCCCCATTAAGTGGTAAAAATCATGTATTAAATCACCACTTTTTTCTTTTTCAGGTGAACTGTTACAGTACTTCATATATTTAACGTTGCGTTTCGTAAATTCTTTTCAAACGCTCCTTATGCGTAAATTTACTTTCAAAACAGAAAATTAATTAAAAATACTGTGATAGCAATCACTGTTAAAAAATAATTCATTCATATACACAGGCTAGACCAAGATAATTTTTACTGTTGTTCATAACAAAAAATACTCTCATGCATTAAAATTAACCATGCATGTAATCTATGAGAGAGTAAATTTGTTGCAATTTAAAAAAGACATGAAAAAGATATAAAAAAGCCGCTTAGTTTAGCGGCTTTTTTAAAAAACATTAAGGTTGAAGGGGTTTAAAACCTTATTTGTTAATCTTTATCGTCTACTTTGGATTTACCTGCGGGGTCTGCATTAGCAGTTTTAGCTGCTTCGAGTTTAACAGCTTCAACTTTAGCCACTGTTGGTTTCGTTGCAACAATTTTATCTACTACTGGTTTCGTTGCTGCAACCTTAGCTACTGCTGGTTTCGTTGCTGCAACCTTAGCTACTGCTGGTTTCGTTGCCGCAACCTTAGCTACTGCTGGTTTCGTTGCTGCAACCTTAGCTACTGCTGGTTTCGTTGCTGCAACCTTAGCTACTGCTGATTTAGTTGCTGCAGCTTTTGCTGGCACTTTAATTTCTTTCGGTACTGCTTTTTTGGTAGAGATTGATGATGCTGTCATTTTTTTCTCAGCCGCCTTTTGCTGAGCCAGTTTAGCAACAACTTCTATTAAGCTGTCAACGCGCTGTGATAACATATCAATCTGTTGGTCGCGGCTTTCGTTGCCGAAACCGAACCTAGCTCTTAATGCTGAAATTTTGCCTTGTAACATTTTTCTGGCCTCTATCTTTGCTTGGACTTGCGTTTCAAAAGACTCACCTTTTTCAAGCAAGTCATTAACTAATCCTGAACCACCAACAAATAATTGGTCAAGCTTATTAGCCGCTATTTCGCGCCCGCGGTCACAAGCACCGATACTAATAAGCAATGTTTTATGTGCCAAAGCTATGGTTTTTTTAGCAGTATTCAAATTTGTCATCCTAATATTTCAGTTCACAACAATATAAATTCAAAGTAAAAAAACCAACGAAGTCAAAACTTATACCTCTGTGCTTGTGTCGGCTATTAAAACGATTACTTTGCAGCTAGTTTTGCAACAGCATCAGTCAGTGCATCAATTTTTGCTGATAATTCTTCAACTTTTTTATCAGCACTTACGCTGTCTAGTCCTAGCTTCTTACGTACTTCTGCTACGCGAGTTTCAACTTTATCTTTTACTTGGTACTTGTCTTTAGCATCAGTTTCAATTTCAGAACCTTTCACAACTAAATCGTCAAACATTTTGCTAGCTTCAACACTAATTTTTTCGTAGCGTCCTTGGGCTTCATCAAAACTTTTACCGTAAGCGCCTAAACCTGCAAGCCAAATTTTACGTGCAAATTCTTCTGCTTCGTTCATTTTACCTTTAATAGAATCTAAGTTTGTCATCGATATTTCCTCGTTTAAAAAATTACATTGTCTGGATTGATG
>NZ_CAJXPA010000102.1 GCF_913058035.1 uncultured Paraglaciecola sp.
TAGGTGTGTATAAGAGACTGTCTTGACTCTGGCTATTAAACGCTTGGTCAGTGACTTTATCTGCACTTGCTAAAGCTTGTTCAAACTCGCCTTGTTCTATTTGGATGCGCGCTAAACGAATTTGTGCGACTGATTGAACAGCTGATAACTTTGCATTGTTTGCCACAAACTCAAGCTGTTTAGCTGCTTCAGTTAGGTCTTTACGCTCGATAGCTTGCTGAGACAATTCCAATGCCATTAACATGGCATAACCAGTACCACTGTAATTGTCAATAAACATCTTTGCCTGACTAAATCCAATCTCGCCTTTTAATAAATTTTCTGAGGATTTTTCATAAGCAAAGGAAGCCTGCTCTTTTGCTTCAATTTGTGAATCGTTGTAATAACGCCATCCTAAAAGGCCACCTAAGCCCAAAATTGCACCAATAACTAATGCTAATCCATTTTCTTTCCAAAAGCGTTTAATGGCTTCAACTTGTTGTTCTTCTGTCTCGTACTGTTCCATCATCCATTCCTTTTACTGCTTGGCCATCGTAAGCGTGATGACACATAAAGTTAAATTTAAAAATTTACGCCTTTAGACGTCAAATAGCTTTTTTATAAAATAAGTTAGTTCGTCAACTGAAATTGTTTCTTGCGGTTGCTTTTCTCGTAAGTGCTTAACAGCAACTTGCTGTGACACCATTTCATCCAGACCAATTATTAGGGCCACGCTAGCACCGCTTTGGTCGGCACGTTTCATCTGTTTTTTGAAATTCCCACCACCACAATGATTCATCACTTTTATCTGTGGTAGTGCATCTCTTAATAACTCACTAACCTTTCTGGCATAGAATTCTACAGATTCGTCCATAGCAGTCACATATATGTCCACTACCGACTCTACATTTTTATCCAATTCAAACGTTTGAAGCATCAACACTAGACGCTCTAGACCAATAGCAAAACCGACACCTTGAGTTGCTTTACCACCAAGCTGTTCAACTAAACCGTCATATCGCCCACCAGCGCAGACGGTTCCTTGTGCGCCCAAACTATCGGTGACCCACTCAAATACTGTGCGGTTATAGTAATCCAGTCCGCGTACCAAAGCAGGATTGACTCGATATTTGATACCTAAATTGTCTAAACGTTCACATAATCCTTGAAAATGTATTGCTGACTCTTTGTCGAGCGAATCAATCAGTTTTGGTGCATCTTTTACAACATTCTGCACTTGTGGATTTTTACTATCGAGCACACGCAATGGGTTACTTTCTAAGCGTCTTAGACTATCTTCATCCAGTTCAGAAATACGTGTTTTTAAAAATGCGACGAGTTGTGCTTTGAAAGCAACTCGGGCCTCGGAAGAACCCAGAGAATTAATTTCTAAAGTAACATGTTGGCTAATCCCAAAATTTTTCCATAGCCTTGAACTAAGTAAAATCACCTCAGCATCGATATCTGGTCCTGGTAAACCAAATACTTCTACACCAAATTGATGAAACTGCCTGTAACGGCCTTTTTGTGGCCGTTCATGGCGAAACATTTGCCCCATATACCAGAGACGCTGCTGTTGATTATACAATAAACCATGCTCATTTCCAGCGCGCACCACACTGGCAGTGCCTTCTGGTCGAAGCGAGAGGCTGTCTGAATTACGGTCAAAAAAAGTATACATTTCTTTTTCAACTATATCGGTCACTTCACCAATAGAGCGCTTAAATAAGTCGGTACTTTCGACGATAGGTGTCCGAATTTCTTGGTAACCATAACTGGCAACTACTTGGCGAATGCTGGATTCAACGAACTGCCAGAGCCCTGAGTCAGTTGGCAAGCAATCGTTCATTCCTCGAATGGCCTGAATTTTTTTTGACACTAAAAGTATTCTCTTATGCAATAATTAAAAAAAAGCCCCGCATTATAGGGGCTTTATAGATAAACGTAAAATAATGACGCTAAAAAAATAAATATTAAGCAAACTTTGTTTACAAAGATGCGTAATTTGTTTAATCCAATTGTTTTACTTCGATTTTACGCTTTTCATCAAGCTGGCTGGCTTTGGCTCGAATACGCTTTTCAAGTTGGTCTACTAAATCATCATTTGACAAGCGTTCTTTTTGACGAACACCGTCTAGATAAAAACCGCTCATATTTCGCGCGCCTGTTAAACCCAAATCTGAGATTTCTGCTTCGCCTGGCCCATTAACCACACAGCCGATTATAGATACATCCATCGGAGTAAGTATGTCTTCCAATCGTTGCTCAAGAGCATTCACTGTGCTTATTACATCAAACTCTTGGCGCGAACAACTTGGGCATGCGATGAGGTTTATGCCTCTGGAACGAATACGTAATGACTTTAATATGTCAAATCCGACTTTTATTTCTTCTACTGGATCAGCCGCTAATGAGATGCGGATTGTATCGCCAATACCCTCTGCGAGTAACATACCTAAACCTACCGAACTTTTTACAGCACCGGCACGAATACCACCCGCTTCTGTGATCCCTAAATGCAGGGGTTGATCAATTAGTTTGGCCAGAAGCCGATAAGACCCTACAGCTAAAAATACATCTGAAGCTTTAACACTGACTTTAAATTGCTCAAAATTTAGTTTGTCTAAAATATTAACATGACGCATTGCGGATTCAACTAATGCTTCTGCCGTGGGCTCACCGTATTTCTCTTGAATGTCTTTTTCTAAAGAACCGCCATTGACACCAATACGAATAGGAATCCCTTTATCTTTGGCACAGTCCACGACTGAACGTACCCTATCCATACTCCCTATGTTACCGGGATTAATACGTAAACAATCCACTCCATATTCTGCCACTTTCAAAGCAATACGATAGTCAAAATGAATGTCCGCAATCAGTGGAACAGTGACTCTTTGTTTAATTAATTTAAACGCTTCAGCTGCATCCATTGTAGGTACAGATACTCTGACTAGATCGCCTCCCACAGCTTGAATACGTTTAATTTGTGCTACTGTTGCATCAACATCAGTGGTCGGAGTATTCGTCATAGACTGCACAGCGATGGGTGCACCGTCACCTATAGGCACATTACCTACATAGATACGTTTAGAAGGTCGGCGTTTTATAGGTGATTCAGAAAACATATTGATTACTTAGCTCTATTTATTTAGTCAATTATTCAGATAAAGGTAAATCAAATTTAGCAATACGACCTGAAGGCAAGAAGGACATATTTAATGATTCACCTGCGTAACTAATTTTTACCACTTCTGGTGCACCTAATGTGACAATAAAAGGAGGAATACCCGTCACAGGCATAACTCTACCTTTAACTTTTACCCCATAAGCAATATTTTCACCTGTTGCATCAGACAAGTTCATCCAACAATCACCAGAAAACTTAAATATTAACTCAACAGGTGTGACGGATTCATTGTCTATGTTTGTTGTAATATCTGACTGTTGAGCCAGAGTATTTATATCATCTTCGTTTTTTTCAAAAACAGGTTGGTTATTCACACTTCGGACATCGATATTTTGCTCTTCAATAGCTGTCGAAAGTAAAATATCATCATTTGTATCAGTTATATCTTTAGGCAACACTGCAGCACCTGTGGGTGTCGATATTAATTTTCCTAGGTCTGGTGTTAATGTTTCTTGAACAACAATGCCTTGTGAAACAGCTTGTGAATAATTATTAGAATTTGATTCTGTTGCAGTGATAGTTGGGCTTTGTCGAAACCACCAAATTACAACTAAGGCAGCTACCGCAGCCACTATCAGGTAAGTGACTAGCATCAACTTGTCATCATTGGCCTGATTGGCAACCCTGCGGGAAAAACTTTGAAGTTTTGCAGGTTCTTTTTTCTGAGTACTTAGACTTTCAAAAGCACCCAATATATCCTTTTCACTAACTTTTACGTGTTTAGCATATAATTTCAAATAACCTCTGATGAATGTCAATGAAATATCAATATCGTAGTTGTCTTGTTCGATATCTTGAATGAGGGCTTTTTTTAATTTCATCTTGTCTGCGATATCTTGAGTCGTCAATTTAGCCCGCTCTCTAGCCTCTTTTAATATCTGACCAGGCCCTTGCATAACCACTTTTATTTGTTCTACTTCTTCATTTTCAATCATAGTTTAACTTTACTCTACGGCACTTGGGGCAACTAAAAATAACTTCTTACCATTGTAAATAGACGACGCATCGACCAAACTATTCCATTCTATCAGACGTTGCATTTTGATGTTATATCGAAGCGATATCCGATATAAATTCTCACCTTCTACAACAATATGAACATCTGGGTTGTCCAGAATGTCTGACTTAACAAAAGCGACATTATTTTTTAATCTATTGGAACTTATTATAATTTTTTCTGACTCATTTTTACCTGACGATGCTATCGATATTGCCGGTTTGGACACAACCGCTTCCGGTGTTACTGGTCGGCTGACTAATTTATTAACTGTTTCAAAAGGCGACGGTTGCTCAATTGCCATGGTCTTTGTTACTGGATCATTAGGAAATAACCTTCGTAACATATCTAAATACCCTTTTGAGGCAGATTCATTACCCATACCGCTTTCTATCTTCAAGGCCATTAACAAACTTTGTGGACTAATTTGAGATGTTTTTTCATAGCGACTAAATATAACTTTTGCTTCTTGCCATTGTTTAATTTCTATCAATGATTGCGTAAGAAGATATAGACTGCTCGCTCTTCTTGGTTGATGATTAACAGCGCTTCGCAGATACTGAATCGTCTCTTCAGGGCGGCCTTGGTCTCGACTGCATAAAGCCAAATTTTCATAAGTTTCGGCACTGGAAGCATAGCTACTAGTATTGACCGCTTTCAAAAAGTATTTTTGAGCTTTTTCGTAATTACCATTTTGGCATAAAAAAGCCCCATAACTATTAGCTATATTGGCGTTTTCTGGTTCAAGATCCATGGCAAACTGATAAGAATTTTCAGCAAGTTCTAACTCGCTCACACTTTGATAGTAATAAGCCATCGCAAAATTGGCATCTGCTGACCTTGGTGCAAAGTTTAATGCTTTGTCTAAATTAAATTTTGCTTGGCTAAAATTGCCATTTTTAAGGTAAGTCAAACCTAAAGAAACGCGCGTTTTAGCAGCCTTTTCTTTGTCAAAATTTTGTCCGGAGGTTTGACTAGTGCATCCACTGAACACCATTATAATAGTAAATGCAATACCGATAAGTTTTGGCGTGGATTTCATTGAGACCTATTTGATGTATTGTGAATAATAAATTTATTCTGCTATCTTGACTGAAATACTCTCGCCCTTCAGCTGTTTTTTCAATATTCTTTTTGTACGGTCTACAACTTCTCCGACTAATTGGCCACAAGCTGCATCAATGTCATCGCCTCTTGTACGTCGAACTACGACTATTAGTCCATATTCCATGAGGACTTTAGCAAAACGGTCAATGCGTGAATTGCTAGAACAAGTATAAGGTGAACCTGGATATGGATTAAACGGAATAAGATTTATTTTACAAGGTGTATCTGACAATACTTTTGCTAATGCATGTGCTTGATCAGTACTGTCGTTAACCCCATTTAACATGACATATTCAATTGTGACTTTACCTTGGTTAGCATTAGATTTAGCTAGGTATCTTCTAACACTGGCTAAAAACACTTCAATCGGATATTTTTTATTAACTGGTACAAGTACATCTCGTAAAGCATCATCTGGCGCATGTAGGGATATAGCTAATGCTACATCTATCTGGTCACCTAACATATCAAGAGCAGGTACCACACCTGATGTACTTAATGTCACCCTTCGTTTGGACAGGCCGAAGGCAAGATCATCCAACATGAGCTGCATAGCGGGCACAACATTTTTGATGTTTAATAACGGTTCCCCCATGCCCATCATAACTACATTAGTAATGGGCCGTTTAGCCGTATCGTTATTTAACCCTATTGTGGTTGCCACTCGCCAAACTTGACCAATGATTTCAGACACTTTTAAATTACGATTAAAGCCTTGCTGAGCAGTTGAACAAAAAGTGCAAGCAAGTGCGCAGCCTACCTGAGAAGACACGCAAAGTGTTGCACGGTCGCCATCTGGTATCCAAACTGTTTCAACTTCCTGACCACCTTCTAGTTTTAAAGCAAACTTGATCGTACCGTCTGCTGCACTTTTTTGATAAGCAATTTCTGGCGCTTTGACTTCACATCGAGCTTGAAGTTTGGTCCGCAAGACCTTATTGAGGTTTGTCATTTGCTCGAAATCAGCTACACCTTGCTGGTAAATCCACTTCATGACTTGTTCAGCTCTAAAAGGCTTTTCTCCCATCTCATTAAAAAAGGCACGTAGACCTTCTCGAGTTAAATCGAGTAAGTTAATTTTTTTTGTTTGGGCAAATACCAATTCAGTTTTCACAATAAACCTCAATATACAGACTAATATGTCATTTTAACTGATTACTCAGCTTTTGCAGTACAGATAACTAGAACACTTTATAATGTATAATAAACCGTTAGCTAGAATATTTCATTAATCACACAAAAGGGAGCCTAAGCTCCCTTTGTTAAACAGATATAAGCCTAACGAGTGCGTGGGCAGACTTCTTCATCACTAAAGAAGTAAGCAATTTCACGTGCTGCTGATTCAGGTGCATCTGAACCGTGACAAGCATTCTCATCAATTGAAATAGCATAATCAGCACGTAAGGTTCCTGCTAACGCTTCATTTGGGTTGGTAGCACCCATGATTTCACGATTTTTTAAAACAGCATTTTCGCCTTCCAACACCTGAACCATAACTGGACCAGAGGTCATGAAAGAAACCAAAGCAGCAAAAAAAGGACGTTCGCTGTGTTCTGCGTAAAACCCTTCTGCTTGCTCTTTGCTCAAATGTAACATTTTCGAAGCGACTAATCTAAGACCAGCAGATTCAAAACGATTGTAAATAGCACCGATAACATTTTTAGCAACTGCATCAGGTTTTATAATAGAAAAAGTGCGCTCTAAGGCCATTTTCTTAACTCCAGTATTTGTATTATTTTTGTCTTAATATTTGACCCTAATGGACAGATAAAAACGACAGATAAAATTTCGCGCGGATTATATGCAATTAGGCGGCAAATACCTAGTATAGATTGCAAATTATTCTGATACCCCTAAAATCAAGTCTTGTTTATTTTAGAGACGAGGTGATCTTGATTAAATTTTTAATACTTATTCCTGTTGTGTTGTGTCTGATTTGGATTATGTATTTGAAAAAAATGGCTTACAGCTTAGGTGACGGCAAACAAGGCTTTATTTATATTTTCATTTTTTGTGCTGTGATTGCATTTTTTTACGGCTCTTTGTTGTGGATAACTGAATGATGTCGGAAAACAATAGCTGAATAGATGTTTGTGTAGCTAAATGGAAATCAACATAATAAAAAAGAGCGGCAAGCGCTCTTTTTTTTCATAAACACAGAAAATTATTGATAGATCTCAATATCTGCCTGCGCTTTCAAAGACTCGATTACAGCCCCATATAATGCTTGTGATTTGCTTGATGCTAGTCGGCCTTGTAACGACGTTATTTGCTGAACGTTTGCTTCCGCAGCTGCATTAACTTGAGAAAGTTGTACTAGACTTATATCCCCGGTCACTAAATCAACTACTGTTGTATCTGTCACAGATAGCTTAAACAATGCATCAACAATATTTTGAGACAGATTAGCATCGTTACGAGTCACAGCTTTCTGTACTTTCCAGCTTAACTCCAGTGCAGCTAATTTATCACTCACATCCGAACCTTCAGACAAAGCAGTTTTCACAACTAAAGCCCAATCCCTTGCAGCACGCTGTGTGGCTTGTGCAGACAAATTCTGTTGAATATCCTGTTCAACTTCTTCTATACTTTTAGTCCGCTCTGGCTCATGTTCGGCTACTCTTACAACCATTATGTGGTTACTACCTAATTCTAAAACTTTACTGTTTACCGCATCTTCAATCAGTTCAAAGCTGAAGGCACTGGCTAGCACGTTAGGATTAGACAACGCTTCTGGTGCATTTGCACGCTCAAACATGTCTGTAGTAATGATATCTTTACCAGCAATGCCTGCAACTTCGTCAATACTGTCAGGTATTTCGAAGGCCACTTCTGCAATCCTTTGACGTACCTCATAAAAACGGTCTTCTGCTTTGTAAGTTTTAACTTTGAGTGTTATTTCTTCTTTGACGTTTTCGAAATCATTAACTTTCTCTGATTTAACATCGATTAACTTAATTATATGATAACCAAATTCACTTTTAACAATACCACTTACGTCGCCTTGATTAGCTAGTGTAAATGCTGCATCTTCAAAAATGGGATCCATGATTCCTCTGCCAAACCAACCTAATCCTCCACCATTCTCAGCACTAAACGTATCGCTTGAAAATGTTTTAGCTAATTCAGAAAAATCCTCTCCAGCTTGTATTTTGACCAATACCTCTTCCGCTTTTGTAACGATTGCATCGTCTTGCTCTTCACTTTCAAATAAGATGTGCGCAACTTCACGTTCTTCGCTAGTACTGTAATCAATAATATTTTGTTGATAATATTCTAAAAGTTCATCTTCGCTGACATCTATATCAGGTAATAAATCTTTAAGTGTAAGCTCTACAAAAGACAAACTTACTTTTTGTTGTGTATCGAACTGGCTAATATTACTTTGATAATAATTTAAAATCTCATCATCACCGATTTCAATTTCTGCCGAAAATTTTACCGCAGGAACATTCAAATAACGTACATCGCGTGTTTGCTGTTGCATAATGAAGGCTGAATTTGCCTCACTTGATAACGCAAATTCAGTTCCCATTAGCGATTGTGAAAGTTGCCTACGCACCATATCAATGCGCATATAATCTCTGAAATTGTTTGTTTGAAAGCCAGCTTGGCGTAAAAGAGCAAGATAACGATCATTATCAAATATGCCATCAACCTGAAACTCTTTCATGCCAACAATCGCTAACTTAATTTGCTCATCACTGACCCTTAAGCCTAAATCTTGAGCAGCTTGGTCAAGAAGCTTTTCACTGACGAGCCGATCTAAAATGCCACGGCGGAAATTTTGTAGATATGCAGTATCACTTGCCAAAGTAGCAAAGGCTTCTCCAAACTGAGACTCCATTCGTGAACGTTCGTTTTGATAGGCACGTTCTAGTTCGTCTAAGCCTATTTCATCACCATTTACATTGGCCGCAGCACCAGATGCGGATGAGTTGATGTAACTCCCTACCCCTGCAAATACGAAACTTAAAATAACTAATACTAAGATACCCATGGCCCAAGGGCCTTGTGATCCTTCTCTGATTCTTTCCAACATACTAAAGTCCAAACTCCAAATGAGCTGTTATTGATAAGTACTAAAAACACCAAAATTAGGTTGTCTTAGTCGCAAGCGGACAAGATTATATACCAACCGAGTTCATTTATTAATGATTGTTCGCAGTGAATTAAAAAATACCTAGCTAGTTTCAATAAAGTTTAAACAAGACCAACACAAACCGCACAAAAACAAAAGGCGATGATAAATCATCGCCTTTTAAAATAAATTAGCTAATTGACTAGTTACAAGCGTCTTTTAATGCTTTACCAGCTTTAAACGAAGGTACCTTAGCTGCTGAAATCTGAATAGTCTCACCCGTTTGAGGGTTACGACCACTGCGTGCTGCACGCTCACGTACCGAAAATGTTCCGAAACCAACTAAAGCAACTTGATCTCCATCTTTAAGTGCTGTAGTTACAGCCCCAGTTAATGCATCTAATGCACGACCTGCAGCCGCTTTAGAAATGTCTGCACTCGCAGCGATGGTATCAATAAGATCTGACTTATTCACAATATGAACCCCTTCAATTGTTATTATATTTGCGGCCTACATTAAGCAGAGCCAAACGTTTTTTTACACCTGAAACTAAGACCCAGGCTATATTTATATTCTCTTTAACTTCCAAGGAATCGCTTCAATCCCTTTCGCGACAAGGCCTTAAGCGAATCTGAGTTAAAGGCTACCATAACTATTTATTTAGTGAAGCACTTAAATAGAAAAATAATCAAAAAAAATCGACAATTTGCTTATTTTTTAACCTTTTTCACTTCGATTGGCTTAAATTTCTCTGGGTGCTCAGCTAAAGCCAGAGCTAGGACTTCATCAATCCACTGTACAGGGTGAATATTTAAATCTTTTTTTACATTATCAGGGATCTCTTCTAGATCACGTTCATTCTCTTTAGGAATAATCACTGTTTTGATACCACCTCGATGTGCAGCAAGTAATTTTTCTTTAAGACCACCAATAGGCAATACCTCACCCCTCAGTGTAATTTCTCCTGTCATAGCTACGTCACATCTAACTGGGTTACCCGTTAAGGTAGAAACTAATGCCGTGCACATAGCAATACCAGCACTAGGACCATCTTTAGGTGTTGCACCTTCTGGTACATGTACGTGTATATCGCGTTTCTCATGAAAGTCGTTATTGATACGCAGTTTGTCTGCTCGGCTTCTCACAACTGTCATAGCGGTTTGTATAGACTCTTGCATCACATCACCGAGAGAACCAGTAAAGGTCGTTTTTCCTTTTCCAACTACAGAAGTGGTTTCTATTGTCAACAAATCCCCACCTACTTGTGTCCAAGCGAGTCCTGTTACCTGCCCTATTTGATTGGTTTTATCGGCCTTTCCATAGTCGAAACGTTGAACACCCAAATATTCATTCAAATTGTCTTGGTTAACCAGTACCTCAGTTATATTCTTCCCCAACAAAATATTCTTAACTGCTTTACGACATATCTTAGAAATTTCTCTTTCTAAGTTTCTGACACCTGCTTCCCGTGTATAGTAACGAATGATTCCAATAATGGCACTTTCATCAATGACTAGTTCGCCTTTCTTTAGGCCGTTACGGGTTATCTGTTTATCGACTAGATGTTGAGTTGCAATATTCAATTTTTCATCTTCCGTATATCCGGATAGATGAATAACCTCCATGCGGTCCAATAAAGGTCCAGGAATATTCATGGTGTTAGAAGTAGCAACGAACATAACATCTGACAAATCATAATCAACTTCTAGGTAATGATCGCTAAATTTGTTATTTTGTTCCGGATCTAAGACCTCTAATAATGCAGAAGAGGGATCACCTCGCATATCGGATGACATTTTGTCTATTTCATCGAGTAAAAATAACGGATTTTTAACCCCTACCTTAGCCATTTTTTGTACCATCTTACCAGGCATAGAGCCTATGTAGGTTCGACGGTGCCCCCTAATTTCGGCTTCATCACGGACGCCTCCTAGTGCCATACGTACATATTTTCTACCCGTAGCTCTGGCGATAGACTGACCTAGTGAAGTTTTACCCACACCAGGTGGCCCAACTAAGCAAAGAATCGGTCCTTTGAGCTTTTTCACTCGTTGTTGTACTGCTAAATACTCAATGATTCGTTCTTTAACTTTATCTAAACCATAATGGTCATCATCTAATATTTTATCAGCAGCCGCTAAGTCTTTTTTGACTACGCTTCTTTTCGCCCAGGGTACACTTGTTAACCATTCAATATAGCTTCGAACAACAGTCGCTTCCGCTGACATTGGCGACATCATTTTTAACTTGGCCAATTCTGAAGTTGCTTTTTTCTGAGCCTCTTCTGACATTTTGGCATCAGCAATTTTTTGTTTTAGAGCTTCAAACTCGTCAGGCGCTTCATCAAGTTCACCCAACTCTTTTTGAATGGCTTTCATTTGCTCATTCAAGTAATACTCTCGCTGACTCTTTTCCATTTGCTTTTTAACACGGGTGCGTAATTTTCTTTCCACCTGTAGCAAATCAATTTCACTTTCCATCAGTGCCATCAGATACTCTAGGCGCTCAGTGATACCGCTCATCTCAAGCACTTTTTGTTTTTCTGATAACTTAAGAGGCATATGGGCTGCCATTGTATCAGCTAACCTCGCAGCATCTTCAATGCCACTCAACGAAGTTAGAACTTCGGGTGGTATTTTCTTATTAAGTTTAACATAACCTTCAAACTGAGAAATCGCCGAACGAATCAAGACTTCTTGATCTGATTCAGCTAACTCTGTTTCTTCTGAGCTGAGTACATCAGCGATAAAAAAATCTTCGGTGCTAACAAACTTATCAATTTTGCCACGTTGATTACCTTCAACTAACACCTTGACAGTTCCATCAGGCAGCTTAAGCAGCTGTAAAATGGTCGCGACAGTACCAACAGTGAATATGTCAGTTGTTTCTGGCTCGTCAACAGCGGCATCCTTTTGCGCCACTAAGAAGATTTGTTTGTCTTTTTCCATCGCTGCTTCTAGACAGCGGATAGATTTCTCGCGCCCAACAAATAATGGGATAACCATGTGTGGGTAAACCACTACATCTCGTAATGCCAAAACAGGCATTTCAATGCGATCTTCTCGCTTTTTAGTCATACTTGGTCTCGTATTAAGTCGATTAACATTACATACATGCGATATATATGGGGTTGGGCTGTTAAAGTTCAAATGAAAATTCAAATAAAGCAGAATTAAGTACAGTTGATATATAGCTTAGCAATATATCCTTGCCATTAAAAAAGGCTCTTTCGAGCCTTTTTTAATATTTATTCTGAAGCGACTTTTTTATCAACACCGCTGTCGTAAATCAGAATGGGTTTTGATTCACCACGAATAACTGTTTCATCAATCACAACTTTACAGACATCTGACATTGATGGCAGGTCATACATTGTGTCAAGTAATACAGCTTCAACTATAGAGCGCAACCCTCGCGCTCCAGTTTTACGTTGCATTGCTTTCTTAGCAATAGCCTGCAGAGCATCTTCACGAAACTCAAGTTCAGTATGTTCCATTTCAAATAACGCTGAATACTGTTTAGTCAGTGAGTTTTTTGGTTCACGTAAAATTTGAACCAGGGCTTCTTCACTTAGCTCTTCAAGGCAGGTTAAAACTGGCAAACGTCCTATGAACTCTGGAATAAGACCGTACTTAATTAAATCTTCAGGCTCTACCTTTTTAAGTAGTTCGCCTTCTATAGATTTTTTGCTGGTACTTTTTATTTCTGAAGCGAATCCAATACCAGTTCCAATATTAGCACGCTGTTCTATTACTTTATCCAAACCAGCAAAAGCACCACCACAAATAAACAATATCTTAGATGTGTCTACTTGCAAAAACTCTTGCTGTGGATGTTTTCTACCACCTTGAGGAGGAACGGAAGCAACAGTGCCTTCAATTAGTTTTAAAAGTGCTTGCTGAACACCTTCACCAGAAACATCTCTGGTTATAGAAGGATTATCTGATTTACGAGAAATCTTATCTATTTCATCGATATAGACAATACCGCGCTGGGCTTTTTCAACATCATATTCACATTTTTGTAAAAGCTTCTGAATGATGTTCTCGACATCTTCACCCACATAACCGGCTTCAGTTAATGTTGTTGCATCTGCCATAGTAAATGGCACGTCTAACAACCTTGCAAGTGTTTCAGCTAATAACGTTTTACCACTACCGGTTGGGCCCATTAGCAAAATATTACTTTTGCCTAATTCGACACCTTCATGAACATCGCCATTTCTTAAACGTTTGTAATGATTATAAACTGCAACAGAGAGCACTTTTTTAGCGTGCTCTTGTCCAATCACATATTCATCTAGATGAGCGTGAATTTCTTTCGGTGTTGGTAAATCATCTTGCTTCTTTTTGGGCGCGATTTCTTTTATTTCTTCTCGAATAATGTCGTTACATAAATCAACACATTCATCACAAATGAAAACCGACGGGCCAGCAATTAATTTTCTTACTTCATGCTGACTTTTGCCACAAAACGAACAATACAAAAGTTTATCGCCATCGCTGCTTTTTTTATCACTCATTTACAATCTTTTCCTGTATCAAATTGACTCTACCTTTAGAGAGCTTCATTGCTGGTTGAATTTAGTCAACTCTAAGGCTTATCACAGAGTCACATTATCATTTTTCGCTTTTAGTATCAGCCTGATTAGTATCGGGTCTACTCGATAACACTTGATCAACTAATCCATAATCCACTGCATCAGTAGCACTTAAAAAATTATCCCTGTCAGTATCTTGAGCAACTTTCTCATACTCTTGACCAGTATGTTGCGCCATCAAACGATTCATTTTTTCTTTTATGGATAATATTTCTTTAGCATGAATCTCAAAGTCTGAAGCTTGTCCTTGAAAACCACCTAAAGGCTGATGGATCATAACGCGAGAATTAGGTAAACAATAACGCTTACCTTTTTCGCCTGCTGATAACAAAAAGGCGCCCATACTGGCAGCCTGTCCGATACAAACTGTACTGACGTTAGGTTTAATAAAATTCATGGTGTCATAAATGGCCATGCCCGCTGTAACTGAGCCACCCGGAGAATTAATATATAAAAAGATATCTTTCTCTGGGTTTTCAGCTTCTAAAAATAACATCTGAGCGACAATAAGATTAGCCATATGGTCTTCAACTTGACCGACTAAAAAAATAACATTCTCTTTCAATAAACGAGAGTATATGTCGTAGGAACGTTCACCTTTGGCAGTTTGTTCAACAACCATCGGAACTAACGCATTTGCAGGATCAAAAGGTGTATTCATCATAATTTCAGTTTCTTCACAAATAAAAATGCTCGGTAGTTACCGAGCATTTAAGCAGTTGCAGGCTAGATAAGTCAATTACCAAAGGGCGAATTAAGCCTGTTTGTTCATGATCTCATCAAAAGATTTCTTTACTTCTTTAACTTTGGCTTGTTCAAGCAATAATTCAACCGCTTGTTCTTCCATAGCAACATTATTCATTTGTTGCATTAATTCATCGTTTGTTTTGTAGTACTCGATCACTTCCTTTGGATCTTCATAAGCGGATGCAGCAGATTCAATCAGCACATCAACTTTAGCCGTATCTACTTTTAGTTCGTTAGTTTTGATGACTTCACCTAACAACAAACCAATACTCACACGTTTACGAGCGTTTTCTTCAAACAGATCAGCTGGAAGCTCTGGCATGTTGTCAACGTTGCCACCTTGTTGTTGACTAAAACGTTGCTTTGCTTGTTCACGAAGAGAATCAATTTCTTGGTCGATTAATGCTTTTGGCAAATCGATTTGATTTTTTTCAAGTAAGCCAGCAATGACTTGTTCTTTTACTGACGCTTTTAAGGTTTGCTCTAACTCGCGTTGCATATTTTTGCGCACTTCAGCATGAAGCGCTTCGATATCGCCGTTTTCAATACCAAAAAGTTTTGCAAACTCTTCATCTACTTTAGGTAAGTCTAATTGTTCTACTTTTTTGATTGAGATTGTGAACTGTGCAATTTTACCCTTTAACTTTTCAGCATGATAATCGTCTGGGAAAGTAACATCCGCAATAACCTCATCGCCTGTTTTGTTCCCAACAATTGGCTTTTCAAAGCCAGGAATCATGCGGTCTTTACCCATTTCAAGAGCGAAATCTTCAGCCTTACCACCATCAAACTCTTCACCATCGATAGTTCCGATAAAATCAATAGTAACCTTATCGTCTTTCTTAGCTTTTCGTTTAACTTCTTTATAATTGGCGTGTTGCTTACGCAGCGTGTCAATCATATTACTCAAATCTTTATCAGTGATGGCTACTACTGGTTTCTCAACATTAATCTTATCGACATCTTTTACTTCTACATCTGGATATACTTCAAATGCGGCAACATATTCTAAATCTTTACCATCTTCATCCGTTTTCAATTCAAAACTAGGCATGCCTGCAGGAGTAATCTTTTCCTGTGTAATAGCTTCATAAAAATTGCGCTGCATCACTTCACCAGCAATTTCCTGACGCACGGCTTGACCATAACGTTTTTTAATAACGTTTACAGGAACCTTACCAGGGCGAAAACCATTAATTCTTTGGGTTTTTGCTAATTGCTGTAAGCGAGACTTAACTGCTGAATCAATCGATTCAGCAGGAACGGTAATAGTAAGACGGCGTTCTAGGCCTTTGTTCGTCTCAACGGAAACTTGCATTCTGATACCTCAATTGTGCGCATACTTGCGCTTATAAATGATGACTAATCGGCTTTTATCGGCGCAAAATAATTATTGTGACGGATACATTTGTTGCTTCCGAATATCCTGACCAAAGAAAATACTCTTCTTTCTAGACAGGACAGCCTGATAAAAAGACGCAGTAGTATAGCGATAGCGATAACGCAAGTCGAGGGTAAAATAACCTGCCTCGGAATAGTATTACTGCCAAGTCCAGTTGCAAACCAATAACCTTAAGCATAATGTGGCTTAAAAAAAGCTAAATAATGATGTTATCGAAGATTTTCAAAACCGTATACAAAATACACTTCATTAAACTTTTCTCATAAAAATGAGTCAGCTAGGTCGGAATGTTATTATTAGCATACATGACTACGTTATATTTAGAAGCGAGACAACCTAAGACACACACTCGATAAGCCTTACGTTGCAGTACTGACGATCTGATGCACAAATTAATAAGATATCCATACCAATTTCACAAAATAACTTCAGAAAATTTCAATTAGCGGTTTAAAAAATAATTTAGTCATTTCAAAAATGAAAATTTAAAAAAGTGACCAAACGGGAATAAACGAACAATCATCGGAACAATCACTGCAATTTTATAATGTAACAATCTCAAAAATTACTGTTCATCAAATTTTACTACTCACTTTTAGAAAAAGGCGCTTAGTAAGTTCTAACTAGCGACGATTCGGACAAATCGTTGTAGACTGAATCAATTTAATTCTCATAGAGTATAAA
>NZ_CAJXPA010000103.1 GCF_913058035.1 uncultured Paraglaciecola sp.
TCAAAATGCAGTTGCCCTTACTTATTATCGTAACAATATTTTGCATTTATTCGCCCTGCCTGGCCTGATTGCCGCCATTGTTTTTGCCCACAAGGGGTTAGCAAAGAAACAAATTTTACTTATGGTTGCTAAGCTCTATCCTTTATTAAAACGTGAATTGTTTATGTATATGAATGAAGATCAAGCGGCTGAATATACTGAATCTTTACTTAGCAAAATGTTAGAAATGGGCTTATTTGAAACAAATAAAACTGAAATCCAACCACCACCCGCAAACAGTAAAGCGTTTTACTCATCGTGGTTACTCAATCGCAGTATTCAAGAAACGTTGCATCGTTACGCAGTCGTATTAACATTATTATCTCGCCAAGAACAAGTCAGCCGCGCAGAGCTAGAAAGGAAAAGTGCCCAGTTTGCCGAAAGATTATCAGCATTACATGGCATCAATTCACCTGAATTTTTTGATAAAAAGGTTTTATCTACCTTTATCAATGCATTAAAAGAAAATGCATTGATTGAAGCAGGTATCGACGGAAAACTTCGACATTCAGAACAAAGCGAAGCGTTAAGAACAGATGTAATCAACCTTATTGCCCCAGAAATTGCACAGCGTTTACAACAAATTTAAATCATGCTGCTAACGCGACATGTTTTAAATTATACCAACGAGTTGTAAAAGAATTAACCGTTGCTAAATAGGACTGAATATTGACAGTTTTCGCTTTTTGATAACACAATATAATGTGAGGTTTGGTTCACCTGTGTTTATAAAAAAATCAGCTTTAACCTAGATTAATCCAGCAATACTTTCAGATAAATAAGTATATTCGCTACTGTTTTTGTCTTGTTCAACGCAAACACTCAATAAGTCTTCGATAAAATAATTCAGCGCACGTTGCTCAATTTTTTGAACTTGGGCCTGCTGTATTTTATTTAACATATGGTACATAGTGGCCGCACCAAAATCACCAAAGATGATGTTCGCATCCTGGTCAAGCAAGGTGTTGTGGGCATATAAATCGCCATGACTTACCTGATTTTCATGTAAATAGGAAAAAACTGACTGCATTTGTTCCACTATTTTAATGACTTGTTGGACCGGTAGTGAGAAACCCACCTCAAAAGTATCGCGAGTACATGTATCGAAATCCGGTGGTAAACCAAGGTTGCTGTATTGTTTAGGGATAAGTTGCATCACTAAAGCTAAACAGTCTTTCTCATTTACCTGAGCTAAAGGCTTAACCAAACTGGTATGGCTGCCGACTTTTAAACAAGCTTCCAATTCATCCCTTGGGTAACCGTCACTGGTTAATTCTCCTTTAAACACCTTAACTGCAATTTCATCAGGAAAATCATCGGTTGGTGTATTCCAGACTGCTTTTGAGATCACACCTGATGCCCCCTGTCCCAGCACTTCTTGTAGAGTAAAACTTGAATAAGGCACGAAGGGAACTGATTGGACATCAATGTTGGTTTGTGAAAACGGATTTCCTGAAAATGCTAACCAAGCGAGCTTAGGTAGAGCTAATAATTGATCAGGGCACTCAGTTAATTGATTCGCCGAAATACGCACTAACTCAAGGTTGGTCAATTGAGTTAAATTTGATGGTAGCTGTGCAAGTTGATTACCCGCTAAGGCTAATTTTTGCAATCTTGGCCTTTCACCTAGGGCGTCTGGCAGAATCGATATATTGTTATCCGTTAAAATTAACCAGCGTAGCTTTATGGGTAATGATTTAGCTGGTACATATTTAATTTTATTTGACTTAAATCCGACCATTTCAAGGTTTTCACACTCCCCAAGACTTTCAGGTAATGTTTCAAAATCATTATTTGAGGCAAAAATAATTTTAAGCTTTTTAAGTCGTTTTATTTCTTTAGGTATAGTTTTTAAACGATTATTGGACAAATCCAAGATCTCTAACGAATCGGCTAACGATAAAATTTCAGTTGGGAATATGCTAAGGTTCTCTGACAACGTTAATTGGGAAATACCAGCTAGAAAACCAGCCTTTAATTCTGAAAGTGTATGCAAAATAAAGAGTCCATAATGTGGCTAATCAATCAAGGCAGTCACATTAAAAATGCGCTGAAAGAATTTTCTTGGCTAAAATACCTAGTATTTTTAGGTAGATGATTTAAATGAGTTCAGTATGCTTTTTCTTGGGCGCAAATATAGGTTATTGCCCAAAAACCGACCAACCCGTTTCTTCCGTCAGCAATTCTAGCGCTTCAGTACCAAGTTTGCTATTACCAATAGTATCTAATCCTGGGGACCATACGGCGATAGATGCGTTGCCAGGCGCAATCGCGAGTATGCCGCCACCTACGCCACTTTTACCAGGTAAACCAACACGATATGCAAATTCTCCTGAGCCATCATAATGTCCACACATCAACATCAGGGAATTGATGCGTTTTGCCCTATCTGATGATACAACCCGATAACCTGTGATGGGATTGACACCACTGTTGGCTAAAAATAGTCCCGCAGTTGCCAACTGTATGGTGTTCATTGCAATAGAACAATGATGAAAATAAGTACCTAAAACGGCATCTACGGGGTTTTGAAAATGACCAAATGATGCCATAAAATGCGCTAACGACGCATTTCTTTCACCCGTTAATTCCTCTGAACGTGCCACTTTCTCGTCTATGGAGATGCTTTCGTCATTTGCTAAAAACCGTATAAACTGTAAAATTTCTGCTAATATTTCTTTTGGTAAATGGCCTTGAATAATGGCATCAGCTATTGCGATAGCACCAGCGTTAACAAAAGGGTTACGGGGTTTTCCTTGCTCGTGTTCAAGTTGAACAATAGAGTTGAAAGGGTCACCTGAAGGTTCCCGCCCTACTCTGTTCCAAACTCGTTCACCTAGTTTTCCTAGAGCTAAAGTCAAAGTGAAAACTTTTGAAATACTCTGTATTGAGAATAAGGTTTGTGAACAGCCAGCACTGTAGACTGAGCCGTCAGCTAAAGCGACACTGATCGAAAATTGCTCTGGATTAACACATGCTAATTGAGGGATATAGCTAGCCACAACGCCTTTTTCAGTTTTTGAAGCCATCTGCGCCGTAATATCATCAACTATTTTTTGCATTTTTAACAAATACCTATTCCTCAAATACACCATTCAAATCAGACAAAAAGAACTTATATGCTGGATTTTCGGTCTGTTCTTGATATAAATACTCCAGCTTAGCTAGGTGTTTATCAAATTCGCCACGGTCAGCATCTACAATATCAAAGCCTGCCAGAACCAAACCTTCAGCTGCTCCATGATTGCGATAATGGAACAGCGTAATATTCCATCTTTCTCCTAGTGTATCCAAAAACTTCATTAATGCCCCAGGGTGTTCTGGGAATTCAAAAGAAAATAATTTTTCATTGAGAAGGCTTGGTGGCCTGCCACCGACCATGTATCGCACATGTAATTTAGCCATTTCGTTTTCGGATAAGTCAAAACTTTTATACCCATTGCTGCTAAGCGAATCTGTCAGTCGTGCTAACTCTTGACGGCCTTCTCTCAACTTAATGCCGACAAAAATATGAGCTTCACGGTCAGTGGAATAACGATAATTAAATTCGGTGATGGCTCGTCCGCCTAAGAGCTCACAAAACGCTCTGAATGCACCTTTACGCTCAGGGATTTTAACCGCTATAACGGCTTCTTTTTGTTCGCCTAATTCGCAACGTTCAGATACATATCGTAACGTATGAAAGTTAATATTAGCGCCACATAAAATGCCACCAAACTTCTTACCTTGCATAGGATTAGATCTAAGATATTTGCGGATACCAGCTATAGACAATGCACCTGCTGGCTCGGCAATCACCCGTGTATCATCGAATATGTCTTTGATCGCAGCACAGATTTCATCTGTGTTAACAGTTATCACTTCATCTACATATTTCTGGCATAAACGGAAAGGCTCTTCACCAATAATTTTTACCGCAACACCATCAGCGAAAATGCCCACATGCTCAAGGGCCACAGGTTTACCTGCTAACATAGCCGCTTGCAAACAAGCTGACTCATCAGACTCCACCGCAATAATTTTTAACTCGGGTTTAAGCTGTTTGAGAAATACCGAAATACCCGCGATCAAACCACCGCCACCAACAGCGATAAACAAAGTATCTAAATCCGGGTTTTGTTCGAGTAATTCACGAGCTATGGTGCCCTGGCCAACAATAACGTCTTCATCATCAAAAGGAGCAACCATGGTGAAACCGTATTCTTTAGACAGGCGTAATGCTTCTTCCTTTGCTTGTTCAAAACTGGTGCCATGCAAAACCACATTCACACACTCACCACCAAAATTGCGAACAGCTTCAACCTTAATATCCGGTGCAGTAGCAGGCATCACAATAGTTGCCTTAACCCCCTTCTTTTTAGCACAATAAGCTACGCCTTGAGCGTGGTTACCCGCGGAAGAAGCGACCAACCCCTTCGCTAGTTGTTCATCAGAAAGCTGGCATATTTTATTATAAGCACCACGCAATTTGAACGATTTAACCGGTTGTTGATCTTCTCGCTTTAGCCAAATATCGTTACTTAAAGAAGCAGAAAGCTTCTCTAATTTTTGCAAATCAGAATTCACCGCCACGTCATAAACGGGCGATAATAATATACTTTTTAGATATTCATTAGCTGAACGTGTCATTTAATCTTCCAATTTCGATGCATCGCGCACCGTACTTTCATCAACTCTGTTGGCTAACAAAGCATAAGCTTTAAGAGCAAATGAGACTTTACGCACAAGAGATATCAGTTTCCATGATTGATCGCTCGCACACATTTTCTCACTGCGTATTTGTAGGCTTGGCCACTGATTAACTTATCCGTTAAAGCAAAATGCCATTTACAAAAAAAACCTCAAACTTTCGCACGAGGGGTTTTAACATTGACCATTACCACACTATTCTCCCACTATTCTCGCACTATTCCCGCAATAAAATTACCCTTCTATCAGGGATATCGTCATTGCATTGCGCAAGAAAGAATAGAGCGTTGCATCATAAACTTTATTTATTCTTACATATTACAGAAATATCATGAAGCTGATCTTTTGATCAAGCATTGCTATATGCTTTTTTAGAGGATGATATACTTAACCAAAATAAATTTTATCATTCTTGAATGAACAAACTTGTACTTTAGGCGGAATATGGAAACTTGGTTACATTGGGTAGATTTAGCAGGAGTCGCCGTGTTTGCCATCGCAGGCACGCTTATGGCTTATAAAAAACATATGGATGGTTTTGGTGTAGTGGTACTTGCCTCAGTTACTGCCATTGGTGGTGGTACTTTGCGGGATATGATTTTAGACTTACCCGTTTTTTGGGTGCAAGACCCAAGCTTTTTTTATGTGATCATCCTTGCAGCTTTTTCCACCATTATGTGGCTACGTAGTAAAGACACTTTTCCGCTACGCTACCTGTTTTTTGCTGACGCTTTTGGTTTAGCTTTTTTTAATGTTATGGGTTTACAAAAAGCCCTGACCTACGGTGCATTTCCTCTTATCGCCATTGCATTAGGCACCATGACAGCTGTATTTGGAGGATTAATCAGAGACGTAATCTGCCAAGAAATCCCAATGGTTTTGAAGGGTGAGCTTTATGCAACCGCCTGTATTATTGGGGGGATCAGTTACATATTAGCCTTTAAACTAGGTTTGAACACTGTAAGCTGCATGATAATAGGCTTTGGCATCACCTTAACCTGTCGTTTATGCGCAATGAAGTGGCACTGGCATCTTCCTGTCTTTAACCCGCATGATTCAGTAAAAGATGAATAACTCGCAATTTTTTAATGATTAGCTAGCCTTAAAGCTCACCTTGTTCGCAAATGGAGTTGCTATGTCTTTAGCCGTAGTTTATTCAAGAGCCAGTGTAGGTATCGACGCCCCCCTTATTACTGTTGAGGTGCATCTGTCCAATGGCTTGCCTTGTTTTAACTTAGTCGGATTACCTGAAGCCTCTGTACGAGAAGCCAAGGACAGAGTGCGCAGTGCATTAATCAACTCTGGCTTTGAATTTCCAGCAAAACGTATCACAGTTAACCTAGCCCCAGCAGACTTGCCCAAAGAAGGTGGACGTTTTGATTTAGCTATCGCTATTGGCATAATCGCCGCAAGTAACCAACTAACTGGTAATCAACTAGAAGGCATTGAACTTGTGGGAGAGTTGGCTTTATCGGGAGAGATTCGCTCAATAACAGGTGCATTACCTTTTACTTATGCATGCTCACAAGCCAAACGAACTGCTATTTTACCTGTCGAAAATGCGGCTGAAGCATCGTTGATTAAATACGCCAACATTATACCGGCCAATCAACTACTAGATGTGTTTCATCATATTGTAGGGCAACGCACTCTTGATTTATACCAAGCACAATCCACAGCAGAACAAGTGACTTATGAAAATGATTTACAAGACGTCGTTGGTCAGGCATCTGGAAAACGTGCACTAGAGATAGCGGCGGCAGGAGGACACAACCTGTTATTTACCGGGCCACCCGGAACAGGTAAAACCATGTTAGCAAGTCGCTTGATCACCATTTTACCCCCTATGACAGACGAAGAAGCATTAGCATCCGCAGCTATTCACTCCATTGTGGGTAAACCCGTTGATCCAGCGACATGGAAACAACGTGCATTTCGCCATCCTCATCACACTAGCTCTGCTGTCGCTTTAGTGGGAGGCGGAAGTATTCCCCGACCCGGTGAAATTTCCTTGGCACACAATGGAGTACTTTTTCTTGATGAATTACCTGAGTTTGATCGCAAAGTGCTAGATGTATTACGTGAACCATTAGAGTCTGGCACAGTCAGTATTTCTAGAGCGGCTAGGCAAGCGCAATTCCCTGCTAGATTTCAACTTGTTGCTGCAATGAACCCCAGCCCGACAGGCAGCCTAAACGATGGGCGCAGCAGCTGCGAACAGATTTTGCGTTATCTTAACCGTATTTCTGGCCCCTTTTTAGACCGTATCGATTTACAAGTTGATGTACCTAAATTGCCCACCAATGACTTTTCTGAGCACGTGAAAAGTCGTGGTGAAAGTAGCTTGGTTGTTCGCACCAGAGTCATTCAAGCCCACCAATTACAGCTAAATCGCTGTGGCAAAACCAATGCACAGCTCGGTAGCAAAGAGGTTGATAAATATTGCAAACTAGAAAAAGAGGAGCAGTTATTTTTACAACAAGCAGTAGAAAAATTGGGATTATCTTTACGTACCTACCACAGAGTATTAAAAGTCGCACGCACCATAGCTGACTTGGCACATTGTGCGGATATCAATAGGCAGCATTTAGCGGAAGCCTTAAACTATCGTGCTTTTGATAGGATGTTGACACAGTTAATCAATGGTTGAGAAGGATAAATAATTAATAGCTAACAATTAAACAAAGCTTTTATGGCTGGCTCATCAGCCCTTTTTTGTAAACAACATAAGCCCAATTGGTAAGGCTCAATGTCATCGAGCGCGATACGATTGACCTTTTGTCCTACAATGGAATGATCCAATACAACCTCTGGTACTATGCCCAATCCACAACCTAGTGCCACCATGCTCACTATTGCTTCATTTCCAGCCACTGTGGCATAAATACGCGGCCTTATGCCTTGTTCAGCAAACCAATGATGCACAATACGTTTGGATGGGCCCGACTCAGGTAAAATAAAAGAGTGTTGAGACCAATCCACTTGCTCTAGTCGATTTAATAGGGTGTCTTTGGAAGCAATAAGCAACAGCGGTATTTCACCTAGAGATAAAAATGCTAGTTCTGCAGGAAAGTCAGGAGTGTGAATAGCAATCGCCGCATCTACCTCTTGTTGCATGACTTTACTAACTGACAAAGCGGGATCGCCTGTACTCAGTTTGATTTCTATTTGTGGATATTTATGCCTAAAATTGTCTAATAGTCTGGGCAAATGACTTTGGCTGGCTGTGACTGAACAAAACAAACTTAATTCACCTTGTAACTGCTGATGTTCTTGTTGCAGCTCCCATTTCACTTTTTTCCACTCAGTCAAAATTTGTTGCGAAAATCCCAAAAGTTTTGAGCCCGCAGCAGTCAGTTTGACCTTACGATTATCCCGCACAAACAAAGTGCTACCGCATTCCTGTTCAAGCCTTTGAATACAGCGGCTTAATGTGGAAGGACTCACAAACATCGATTCTGCCGTTTTAGCAAAATGTAGACTACTGGCTAAATGTTGAAACAATTCTAAGGTTCGAATATCCATCTAAATGACCTGTTGCCAGCTATGTTGCTAATTATGCAACATTATATTGCAAATATATCATTTTAAACAACATTGATTTACCTCTACTATCGTTCTATCGCAAGTGAATCATTAAATTGCATTAAAAAATAAATAGGATTTTAACCATGGCAAATTATTTCAATACATTATCTTTACGTCAACAATTAGACCAAATTGGTCGTTGCCGTTTTATGCAACGTGCAGAGTTTTCTACGGGTTGTGATTTTCTCAAAGGCAAAAAAATTGTCATTGTTGGCTGTGGTGCACAAGGATTAAACCAAGGTTTGAACATGCGTGATTCAGGCTTAAATATATCCTATGCATTGCGCCAAGCTGCGATTGACGAAAAGCGTGATTCTTTCCAACGCGCAAATGGTAATGGTTTTACTGTTGGTACGTATAAAGAACTTATCCCAACTGCTGATTTGGTTTATAACCTGACTCCTGACAAGCAACACTCAAGTGTTGTTGAAGCGGTTATGCCTCTTATGCAAAAAGGTGCGACCCTAGGCTACTCGCACGGTTTCAATATTGTTGAAGAAGGCCAGCAAATTCGTTCTGACATTACGGTCGTTATGTGTGCACCTAAGTGTCCGGGTACTGAGGTACGTGAAGAATACAAACGTGGATTCGGCGTACCCACTCTTATTGCTGTGCATCCTGAAAACGATCCTCAAGTTCAAGGCTGGGATATCGCTAAAGCGTTAGCATCGGCCACAGGCGGCGACCGTGCCGGTGTATTAGAATCATCTTTTGTTGCTGAAGTAAAATCTGACCTAATGGGCGAACAAACCATTTTATGTGGTATGCAACAAGTAGCTGCAGTATTGGGTTATGAAAAAATGGTAGCTAATGGAATTGATGCAGGTTACGCAGGTAAACTGATCCAAGACGGTTTAGAAACCATCACCGAAGCACTAAAAATTGGTGGTGTTACCAATATGATGGACAGATTGTCTAACCCAGCCAAAGTAAAAGCCTTTGAATTATCTGAACAATTAACTGAGTTATTGAGACCACTTTTTGGCAAACACCAAGACGACATCATCAGCGGTGAATTTTCTCGCACTATGATGGAAGACTGGGCAAATAATGATGTTAACTTGTTTAAATGGCGCGAAGAAACGGGCCAAAGTGGTTTTGAAAATGCACCCGTATTTGCAGGTCTAATCGACGAACAAGAATATTTTGACCACGGTGTGTTTTTAGTCGCAATGATAAAATCTGGTGTTGAATTAGCCTTCGATGTGATGGTCGAAGCAGGTATTTTACCTGAGTCAGCTTACTACGAATCGTTGCACGAGACGCCACTGATCTCTAACACTATTGCTCGAAAGCGTTTATATGAGATGAACGTCGTTATTTCTGATACTGCAGAATACGGTAACTATTTATTTGCTAATGCAGCTATCCCTTTATTAGCTGAGAAGCTGATGCCAAGCATTGGTACTGACCTTATCGGCAAAGCTTACATAACCGCCTCTAACAGTGTTGATAACAAAAAGCTGGTAGATATCAATAAAACCATAAGAGAACACGGAGTCGAAACTATAGGCGCTAAATTACGTGGCTATATGACTGACATGAAAGCCATAGTAGAAACGGTATAGCTCTTAGCATTTAATTAGCATTTAATGTTATGAATTGATAGATTTATGTCGTAGGTGCTTGTTAAAAGCTTTCTTGCCCAACTTTCTTGCCCAGCTTTCTTGCCCAGCCTATTTAGCTGGGCTTTTTTGTATCTGGATTAAGGATAATTTGTAGGTGTATGCGATGAAAGACGACCCAACAGCTTGGATTTGTTTACATTCGAAACAAAATGATTAAAAAATCAGCAAAATCAATTATTTACTGCTGCTTCTTTGTAAAGAAAAAACCTTGTGTCGCCAAATATATACACTTTAATTTAGAAAAAATGGGGGAGCCCTCAGTTTTAAACATGTTGCAGACATGGCCTGTGATTTGCTGACTGTGTTTTGCTAACTAAGGTTTACTAAGTAAGGTTTGCTAAATACTCTATGACTCGCTGTCTGCTTCTAAGAAGGCTTTTGCAAACCAGAAACACTGCATCAACAACTCTGTTGTTCAATCCAAAAATGCACAATAAGATTAAATATGAATGAATAAATCAATAACACGTATTGCTCAAATGGGCGAGTGGGTCTTTGAAGTTAAGATGGTCAAGGCTCTAAAGGTGAAAAAACACGGTGAGCCCTATTCGGCGATCGCAAACCTGACAGCCAATGGTGATCAAATGTATATAGACTCGCATTTAGCAGTTAACGACGAAGAGCTAAGCAAAGAAGACTTTATGACTATTTACAAGTTCTGCCAGTCAATGGGCATGAAAAACATTAGTTATGACAGAGTTAAGAACGGCTTTAAGACATGCAAACAGGTTGAAATTTTAGAAAACTGTCATGTAAAACCAAATATTCGATTAGTAAAGTAAATTAGGTTTTGTTTTACATATAAAAAAGCGCCGCGTATGTACCAAGAAACTGATACAACATATGACGCAGCGCTCGAAATGAAGCAATCATCATTTGAATAAGAATCAACCTATCCAGCGGTTTGCATCCTAACCAAAACTTGCTGATTAAAAGATGAACCACTTATATATTTACAACACGTTAAGCAAAACTAAGATTTATTTGCATTCCAATATAATACAAACGAAACACTACCAAATCCTAAAAACCCTAATGCCACAGGCGTAATAGAAGAATCAATAAAACTACCAATAAAAATGGCAGTGGGAACTGAAATAATACTACTTAGGGACCCAATAATTGCTGCGCCCAAACCTGCCATTGCACCCAGAGGCTGCATAGCCATAGAGTTGACGTTACCAAACAAAATTCCAATACAAAAAAACGTACAAAACAGTACAGAAACAAATTGCCATAGTGGTGGGACACCATCATAAACGAAACATAATGACGTTAACACTGATGAGAATAACAACCATCCTAACATCGCCCAAGTGCATAACTTGCGCATACCCAAACGCATGACTAAGTTACCATTAATAAAAGACGCCAGTCCTATAGAAAACGCCAACATAGCGAAGTACATAGGAAACAACTCACCGGTATCATAAATATCTTGAAACAGAGTTTGAGAGGAGCTGATGTAGGCTAAAAATGCACCAAAGATGGTTCCAGACGATAGGGTGTAACACATGACTAGTTTATGAGTCAGAATAAACTTACTTGAAATCCTCAATTGCGACCAACTAAAAGGTAGACGCTTTTCTTTAGGTAATGTTTCTGGTTGGCGAATAAAAAACCATAAGCCAATCAACAACCCATAAATCAAAAATGATGAAAAAATATGCTGCCATGAAAACCAAAATAATATGGTTTGACCAAAAATAGGTGCCAACATAGGCACTAATATAAACACCATCATGATGAATGACATGACTCTGGCCATAGCTTCACCTTCATACTTATCTCGGATCACTGCTAATGTAGCAACCCTGGGGCCTGAAACCCCAAAGGCTTGAATAACACGGCCAATTAACATCACTTCTAACGATTCAGCATTGATACAAACTAATGACCCTACAGCAAATACGATCAAACCAGAGATAATCACATAACGCCTGCCTTTGTCGTCAGATAAAGGCCCATAAAAAAGTTGACCCAAAGCCATACCAACAAAAAATACTGAGACAATTAGATGGGTTTGTCTAGAATCAGTCACTTCTAAGTAAGCACCAATTTGAGATAATGCAGGCAAAACGGAATCTATACTCAAAGCCACCAATGATGTCATTGTTGCCATAAGCGCCACAAACTCGAATAAACCAATGTCGGCCTTTGTTTTGCTATTTGTTTTGCTATTTGTCTTGCCAGAAGCTGGGTGACGATTAGATGACATACTGAAGCCGTTAGATTTTAAGGGTCAGAATTCTAGCACTACCAGTTGATAACGCTTAGAGTTTTTAGCTTATTCTTTAAGTCGCTACTTATAAAAACAGCGACTCTTCTAAGTGTTTTTTCAAAAAAACATCCATTGCCTTAAAAGCAGCATGCCTATTTCTTTGAATAGATAAATAATGGTCTCCGTTTTCAAATTCAATATATTCAACGGGCTTATCTAAGTCTTGTAATTCGTCGACCATCATCCTGCTTTGCTCGACATCCACTACTCGGTCATCTCCACCATGTAAAAACAACATGGGGATTTTAACTTTTTTTGCTTGGTAAAATGGGGAGCGAGCTTCAAGATCATCCGAATCATCACCAATCTGGTTTTTGACAAATTTACTGTTGGTGTATCCTCGACTTCTGTAGACTAATCTCTTCAAGTTTGTCACACCAGCAAAACTAATTGCACACTTAAACAAGTCAGGTGTTTTAACAGCAGCCATTGCTGCAGCGTAACCGCCATAGCTAGCACCAACGATACACATACTGTCAGGTTTAGCGATTTTTTGCTCTACTAGCCAATTAGCAGCATCGGTCAAATCATCCTGCATAGTTAATCCCCAACCCTTCATTTGGCTTTGAGAAAATTCGTATCCGTACCCCGTTGACCCTCTAAAATTTGGCCTAAACACAGCATAACCACGATTGACAAAAAAAGAAGTCCAATAATCAAAACCATCGCTCTCACGCGCTCCCGGCCCACCGTGAGGGTGCAAAATCGCTGAAACAGGACCGTCAACACCCAAAGGCAAAGTCAAATAGCCTTCTAATTCAGTGCCATCTCTGGCTGTATAAGTAACAAACTTGTGTTCGGTGAGTACCTCAGGTAATAAGTCCGGGTATTGCTCGAAGATGGGTGTCAGGGACTTGTCTTTGCGGTCACCTAAATAATACATACCTGGCGTGTAATCGTTTTCTGTATACAACAGATAGATACTCTCATTTTCACTAAAATCGACTAAATATACATCACTATCAGGTAAGGCATTGTTTAATGATTTTTGAAAATTATCATTCGATTCATCCCAATAAATCCGCCCATCGTCACTATTGGGGTGATAAAGACCAATCACATCATTGGTTTTTTTCGAATAAATTAATGAGCCATCAACATCATAGTCATCATCAGCAAAAACCAAAGTGGTTTCTTTAGAAGGAAGGTGTATTTTAAACAGCGCTTTTTTATCATTTTGATAAGCACTGTAATACAAAATATTAGGGTCTTTGGCAAAGCCAAGAGGAGTAATTCCAGGCTCTTCTAAGGCATTATGCTCAAACATTTTATGCCATTTATCATCTTCACCTATTCGCACTCGAATAGCCGCTTCACCGGTTTTATAATTTAATGCTTCGCCTAAACGTAGGTTACCTTGACGGTCGGCCATCCAGCTTCTTACAGACATCTTGCCTTTAGTAATACGAGATTTCCTACCTGAATTGACATTGATTTTATAAACACTCGGTAAATTAGCGACATCCAAGTCCAATTCTATCAACACATGTTCGGGATCATCGGGCAAAAAGGATACGATAGAATCTTGAAACTGAGAAACATGGCCATCGTCGTACATGCCCCTTTTCGTTTTCACGACTTGTCTTTGGACTGGTTTGCCTCCGTCAATATCAATAGCTAAAAGGCGAGTTTCGGTCGTATCTGTTCGATATCTTTTTGAGGCAAAAACGATGCTAACTATAAGTGTTTTTTCATTAGCCCAAGTAAACCAGCGTATTTTTCTTTCTTCGTTATCAGATTTAACTATGTGTTGCTTTCTACCCGTTAGTAAATCAACGGTTGTTAATAATGCTATTTCTGGTGATTGAAAATTTCTGATGTAGGCAATTTTATTACCGCTTGGAGACAGATTAGGTCGAGTAAAACTAGGGAGTTGGCTAAAATTCTCGACCGGCAATTCTTTTGAGAAAGTACCAGAAGACAAGAGAGTAAAAATGAAAACGACACTAAGACGAATGATTCCATTCATAAAAAACTTTCACTAAGATAACTTATTAAATTAACCTAACAACAAAGCGGTTGGATGTTAAGACTAATTGAAAGGAATATGAATTCTCTTTGTAGTCATTTCGAAATTATGCTTTTGAAGCTTGTAAACAATACCGTAATCACTTTCTTCGATATGAATATCCTCGCCGCCCATTAAACTCAATATTTGTGGGGTGGTATTGCTGTGACCCACCACTAAAACATGATCCAATTTTTTTATCTTGGTGGCGAATTCAGCTAAAATCTGAGGGTTATAATATTCTATTGATAAATCTTTGAGTACTGCAATGGGAGTGGCGGTTTCCAGCGTTCGATGGTAATCAGTCGAGTAGACATGATTAAGAGATTTATCCGAAAAAAAAACGGCCAGTGCTTCTGCCCTAGCTTTACCTATTTCAGTTAAGCTTGGGTTATCACCTAAGTGTTTTTCAAAATGGCGCACAAAATACCATGTGTGTTGTTCAGCAAAGCCGAAGGTAGATATAGCTAAAAAACAACACCCTAAGAAATACTTGAACATCATCCCGATCCTATTTTCTAACCTTAGACAAATCTTTCAAACGCCCATTTCGTAGGCTATATATCCAGCTGTGTACCTGCAATGGCTGACCACGCTTGAGGGCTTCTTTAACAATACTGCTGCGTTTAACGTTATCAGCTTGTTCAAGCACGTTAAGCTCACATAGCCGAGCACACTTATCCTGCTCATTGAGAACAGACAGCTGTGCTCTATGCTTATAAGCAATGTCTCTAATATGCCCCAACCAGTTATCGATTAAACCAAGTTGTTGGTCTTGTAACGCTGCGTCTACACCACCACAACCGTAATGACCACAAATGATCACATGTTTCACTTTCAGCACATCAACTGCATATTGCAACACAGACAAACAGTTAAAATCAGTATGCACTACCAAGTTAGCCACATTGCGATGCACAAAGATATCGCCTGGGATGAGTCCCACAATTTGATTGGCTGGAACACGGCTATCGGAGCACCCGATCCATAAATATTCAGGTTTCTGACGCTCTGACAATTTATTAAAAAACTCAGGATCAGAATTTTTCTGTTCTTCAGACCATTGTCTATTATTTTCAAGAAGTTGTGTAATATCGCTCATAAACCCTCACCTTGTTGACGCGCAGTATAGAGAAACTATCAGGCACCACAAGTCCAACCTGTTTAAGCTTGTGTATTATCTACGACTCTAATATTCGTATCGAGATGGCAGCGGCAGACGTTCTATTATCTACGCCTAACTTTTTATATATTTGTTCTAGATGTTTATTAGCCGTGCGATGACTCATCGATAATATCTGTGATATTTCCCAATTAGATTTACCATGAGACGCCCAATATAACACTTCAGACTCACGCTTGGTGATAGGCAGATTTTGCTGCAACTCCAAGGGTGTTTTTTCTATTTTCGCCTCAACCACTTTGAGCATATGTTTGTCGTTTTGCTTACGCTCATACATAATTTCAAAAGATGTCACAAAACAGTTTACTTTCAGGTTTTGTTGACCGCCCGTAGCCAACCAGACTTTAAATAAGTCAGCCAGCGTTGCCCATGGGCTCATATCATCGCCAGAAAAAGAATCAATTAACTGGTGTGCTTTGGGTGTTGCCCAGGATAGTCGTCCTTGATCCGTGACACAAAATACATTGCTACCAGCATGATCTAATGCATCTTGTGCACTAAGTGCCAACCTCGCCGTGTTAATATGGGTGTTTATCCGTGCGATAACTTCATCAGGTGAGATAGGTTTAGTCACATAATCGATGCCACCAGCTTCAAAGCCTTTCACTACGTCCTCTACGTCAGTAAGTCCTGTCATGAAAATAATTGGAGTATTGGGGTGTCTTAATTTCAATCGACGACAAGTTTCAAAACCATCCATTTCAGGCATAACAGCATCCAACAACACTACATCAGGCTCAATTTTCTCAGCAATAGAAAGTGCTTGTGCGCCATTAAGGGCGACAAGCGCGATATACCCCTGTTTATTTAATGCCACATTAAGCATGCCCAATGATTCAGGAGAGTCATCGACTACCAACACCACGTAGTTAATTTTGTTATTCATTGCACAACTCTTCAAGATAGCCAATAATTCTTGGAAAATCACATAACTCAACGTACTCATTTATTTGTGATGTGACTTCTGCGGGGAATTGATATTGAGTACCTAATTCCTTTAATTTATTTTTAAAACCAGATAGATAGCCTATTTCAGCCAATGCCATCAGTATTTTATACTGGTCATTACTCACAGGATTTCTTTTAATTTCGTGTTGCGCAGCAGCCACAGCATGCTTACTTTCAGTTTTTGCATACTGCCAATGAATATCCATCAGTTCACCAATTTTTCCTAACAAGGCTGTTAAATTAATGGGTTTAGCCATATACCCATTATGAAAACAACCGTCAGCCATATGACCTTGAGCATCACGAGTATTTGCCGAAACCATCAATATAGGCATGACATAACCTCGGTCACGCACTTCCTTAATCATTTGCAACCCATACTTATCTGGCATT
>NZ_CAJXPA010000104.1 GCF_913058035.1 uncultured Paraglaciecola sp.
CTATGATGTCTGCTATTCAAAGTAATCCTGTATTTAAGGACACTTATCAACGATTAGTGGCGGCTGGAAAACCTAAGAAAGTAGCTATTATTGCCTGCATTAGAAAGATGGTTGTGATACTAAATTCGATGCTTAGAGATGGGGTTATGTGGGAAGCGCCAAAGGCTATAAATTAACTATTGACGCCATAGTCTCTTGTTAGGTTTACTTATAGTCTGCAAGCACAACTTTTTCACTTTTATCTAAGTCGATAATACATTGATTAGCGACAAAATAGAGCCTGCTACTAAACACAATAATTGAACTGTTTTCATTAACAGTGTGTGTATAGCTGGACAGATTGGCTGTTTCCAGTTGCCTAACTACACTTGACTTCGTTACACCAGACGAAAAATTACCGCAAAGATAGAAAATTTCATCTTTCGCTATTCTCCAAAAGATTACACCTGTGGTAATGACAGTAACCGTGATTAATATGCTGATAAGTATTTTTATATTTTTCGGATTCATCCTGATGCATCCATATATTCCTGTAAACCTAACGCCCTAATAACAGGCTAAGTAATGGTTGGCTAAAATTGTGTAGCGAAGCGAAACGTAGCCAACTGTTACGTGTCCTTGTTTATTTTCTTGTTAGGTGAATTTAAACTTGCACCATATAAAAACAATTTTTCAATGGAATTTCTTCCGGATAATCAGCCATAGAAAAGCCAAGTTTTGTATAAGCTTTGATTGCACTTTTATTGTGGCCTAATACAAATAGTGAACATGAGTCAGTTCTTAAATCCGATTTACCCAAAGTACTCAATTGGTTTATTAGGTGGGAAGCAATGCCTTGCCCACGAAAATTAGGATTAACAATTAATCTTCCAAGGTGGCAATTCCCAAGTCTTAAATAATATTGTCCAAATGCCAATAAATCACCTTCGTTAGAAGTTAACGAAAATGATTTCAAGGTATCAAGGCTTAAGTTACTCTTAAAAGTGCTTAAATCAAATGGATATCTAAAATTTGGGCCAGACCAAATATTTAATTCATCTTCGTTCGAAAACCAAGACATCAATTCAATAAAGTTTTCATCAGAAGGTTGAGTTAATCGCATATTCACCTAACGCTTAACATATGGGGATTTTAGGAGCGCTTTTTCAGCGAGTAAAATTCCCACCATGATGTTTTTGTTAACTGCCATTGCTAATAACTACCGCTGGCTTTTGACTATGAACATATTGATAACCAAAAGCGCTGATAATGACAATGACACCAAAGATATTAAGATACCGAGAAAACATTTTATATTGTGTTTCATTGTTACGCTTATCGTAGTGGTCTACAACTACCAAAAGCGCATTTATTGCTGCGGTGATCAAAGCGCAAATGAATAAAATCAAACCTAGACTGGTGAACGTAACACCATTGCTACCAGCCCGACCAGGAAAATAAAAGCTGCCCGATAACCAACCATATATAGCCAAAAATATAAGGACGCACGCCCATATTACGTTAAAAATGCGCGTCTTCTTCGGAATGTGATTAGGCTTAAATTCTTCCATGACTCTCGTTGGCAGTTAACGCTTTACATATGGGGATTTTAGGAGCGCTTTACCAGCGAGTAAAATTCCCACCATAATGCACTTGTTAGGTTTCAATATACTCGCAACTTGTTTGAAATGTGAACTCTTCATTTTCACCTACCCCCTCGTTTTCAAACTCAATTAAGATCTTGCCAGAAACATCAAAATTACCGTCTATATTTTTGACAATATTTAATTTTTTAACATCACACCAATTATGAGAACACCCAACATAAACAGAACCTTCGGCATCTGAATAATTTGAATGGCTCAAATTTAAGCCATCCAATTCAGAAGGTTCAGGTAAACCCAAATTATACCAATCTAAAACTATTTCAGTTTGAACAGGTTGTTCTTCATAATCTAACCCTGAATCGAATTCTTTAAGAGGAAGAGTTATTCGATGAAAAAGCGTGTTCGCTAATCCTATGTTTTCATTTTCAAACCAATATGATTTGATAATTCCTTTTTCTACCTGAGTTTTATTCTGTAATTTGATTTTCACCAGAATGTCCTTTGAAACCTAACGCTTAACATATGGGGATTTTAGGAGCGTTTTTTCAGCGAGTAAAATTCCCACCATGATGTTTTTGTTATGTGCAATCAATCTAACAACTCTATCAAAATTGTATAGGACGAAATAAATCCCAAGAAATTTGTATTTGCTGAAACAGAAACAATAGACCAACCATCTTTTTCTATCTCAGTAATCTGAGCATTTAACAAATCTACATCAGGGCTTTCATGCCACCATTTCTTAGCCTTAGAAAACAGAACAACTTTTCTCATTAGATATATCCTTTTAGGTAAATTCCATTCTGCACATAACGCTAGCATAATAGGTGGAGTAAACTGGCGTGCGTTATTGCGTTTCTTTGCAAAAACCACGACTGCTTACGGAATCCTGATTTATGCCCTTGTTATACCGACATATTACAGCTCTTCTTTAACAGTTATCTTAACTTTTCATCGAAGAATTCTTTAACTAAAATTTTGGTTTGTTTATGAGCTTCAATGTTCCCTTCAATAGTTCCACCATTAGCAAAAGTATCATCCGGTGTAGACAAACGACCTGGGCGATGACCCGCATTTTTAAATGCAATATGCCTATAACTAAACTCAAAATCAGATTTAGTCAAGATTGAAACTAACATATCTGACATAGCAGTACTTGGCCATTGTTGATCATCAGACCCTGAGATTAACAACAGGTGTCCTTTAATATGCTCTACTGGCAGCCTAGCTTCATTAATTGAGCTATTATTAGTCAATGCATTTTCAAACATTTCTCTGCTTTTAATCAATTTTTTATCACGTAATACATGAGACAACCAAATAGCACCATCAATTAGTCCTACATTAAGGAAGGGAATCGGTTTACTTTTCCATGACCATGCAGATTCATTAAATCCACTCCAACCAGGACCCAACCAAACAACTGCACTAGGTGATCTCACAACTATAGCTTTTACAAGAGAATTATAATAAGAAGTCAACAGCGCAACTTCCGTTCCCCTTGAGTGGGCAAATATTCCTATATCATCTTTTTTAACCAATGGGTGATTGTTCAACCAATCTAATGCTCTATTAAAATATTCGATTGGTACATTGACTAGATTTTTTGGCAAACCTTTAGCGCAAAAATAGCGAACGTTAAGAACAACAAAACCGGAAGAAGAAAGCCATTCAGCATCTTGATTCTCATATCCACCGCCTGAACCACCGATAAGTAGGATAGCAGGTTCTTGATTTGGAGAATCAGGAAGCCAGAGTCTCCCTACGATAGAGTCATTATTGATGTTCTCATAGCGTCCAGAAAAATCTTCAGCGATAGAAAAGGGAGAACTGAAAGACAAAAATATAGTGCAAATGAAATATATTCGAGTTTGTTTTAACAAAGTTAAGAATTTAAATACCAAATGGAACCTCCATACTTGGACAAGTCGGTATAACGCCTCACTAAGATGCAAAAAACAGTTGGTTAAAATAAGCGACGCAGGAGCAAAAACCAACTGTTTTTTGACCTTTTAAGTGACTTGTTAGCATACTGGGTACACCTGTCGTTTAAATTTTCTTTGACAGCCAATGCATGACATTTAGAAGAAATTGTTCATTTTGTTCCGCACCATCTGAGACTAAACCATATTTTTTACCCGTTGAAACCGTAACTTGCGATGAGAACGTCATCCCCTCAGAAAACACTGCAACTCGACCTTCTCCAACTTCCAAAACTGCCCCTTGATACCAGCCATTCATTGATACTCTTGGAGTTTTGCCATTTACTTGAAAAGGTATCTCGGGCACAACAGATGTGGCTCCTTTACCTAGAGTTAAAAGGGGCTGTGCACTTTCAGGTATTTGAAAAGCGGAACCACCAAATGTTTTAACTTGAGTGATATCTTGGGTTATTGAATGTTCTATAAGGGATTTATTATCTAAGCGAAATAAGGCGTCACGGACATGACCATTACTAAACTCAAAACCAAAAGCAGATGATAGTTTTTCTATAACTTTTGGAAAAGGTGTGTGATCGGCAACTAGAAAAAGAGAACCACCTTGTGATACCCATTGTTTAACGGCTTCAACTTCTCCTTTGTCAAATGCATCTCCGAATGGAGGGTTCCAGTTCTGTCTATTTTTATCTAGTGCATTTGCGACTACCAATATATCCGCTTGTTTTAAATAAGTTAAAGTGAACTTTTCTTTACTAGATTTCACAGTATAACCATCACTAGACAGAACTTGAGAAAAAGGCTTGTATCTGCCCTTTTTTGTAAGGAAATTATTATGAGCTTCATCAATAAGAACAACAGGGCTATTTAATTTAGAAAAGGTACTATTGATATTTTTGGGGACGAAATCAGGATCTGGTTGTTGATCACTATCAGAACAAGACGACACTCCAACTAAAAGGAGTCCTAAAAGAATAGTTTTACAAATTGATTTCATTTAAATCTTCCATATTGATTACCACGATTCCAGATAAAGTATGCTAACGCTTCGAATATGCGGCGCGCGCTGTTTGCGCGTCCCTTACATAATTTGCTTGTTATGTGCCTACGCTGACACATATTTGTCGATGAATCCATTTAACTCAGACACTGAACGAATAACATGTAATGATTTTCCTACTGTAATGTCTTCGATCTTTTCCATAAACTCATTATTCCAAAACGCTGGGCAACCTCTTAATGTTTTATAACTTTGTATAGAGCCTTTTAAAACCGAACACCCCTCAGGCCACCCCTCTGGTTTTATTAGCATTCCTTTGAATAGCCTTTTTGTAACAAACCAGTAACTGACCAAATAAGGCAAGTCTATGTAAATTGAAGTGTCGGAAGCTCTTAGACGTTGATAAAGTGTTTCATGAGTGCCAAACCCCTCAATTATCCAAGAATCTTTTGCGATTATAGTTTTGTGCAACTTTTCGAATTGTTTTACGTCTATTGTTTCGCCATTTGGTTTATAAAAGATCGAATCTAATTGATGCACTGGTAACCCAGTTGCTACCCCTAACCTTTTAGCCAATGAGGACTTACCGTTACCAGGCTTGCCCAAAACAACTATTTTTTTCATACCGCCTCCAGTCTCAAAAATAATCCCAAGAGCCAGAAAAAGAAAACCCGCCTCTTGAGCGGGTTTTACAGATACGTAATAACCCACCATTCCTATGGAATGATGATAATTCGATATTTTTGTATGGTGATTCCTGTTTTCATACTATCTATATTAAAAAAATCCACATAAATGTCAACAAGTTACAAAAGCTTACTAGGCACATAACAGTATATTAGCCAGAAGTCGGGTTAGATACATTTGATATTGACAAAATCAACTCGACATTCCGGTAAGTTTTTTACAGCATTTCATAAAGTTAACCATTTGAGAAGGTAAATCTACATTTGATATTTTGTGATCAAGCGAAGCCATGTATTTATCCAGACTTTTAGGTCTGGATAAATACATGACTTAAAAACAAAACCCATATAAAACAATTGCATACGAAAAACCTTCTGCAGAAGTGAAGCATGACGATGCTTATTATGCCCATTGAAAATATTGCAATATCCTCTTTTTACATTATAACTGTATATATATACAGCGCTTAGAAAAGTCAATATGTCACCTTTTATAGAATCAATTCGAGCGGTTATTCGCACAAAACAGTACAGTTTGAAAACTGAAAAGTCTTATTTGTATTGGGCAAGGTACTTTATTCGTTTTCATCATTTAAAGCATCCAAATGAAATGGGCAATAAAGAGGTAGAGACATTTTTATCTCACCTTGCTGTTTCTAGAGGCGTTAGTGCGGCCACACAAAATCAAGCATTATGTGCGATTGTATTTATGTATAAACATGTATTGGATAGAGAGCTTAAAAACCTGAAGTTTGGCTATGCTAAAAAGCCTAGAAACCTGCCTACTGTTTTAAATGCTGAAGAAGTGCAAAAGATATTAAAATGTATGTCAGGCAAGTATTGGCTGATAACAGCTATTTTATATGGTTGTGGTTTAAGGGTGCACGAGGCGTTGCGTCTACGTGTAAAAGACATCGATTTTATAAATCAATCCATTTTTGTATTTAGAGGAAAAGGTGGAAAAGATAGGTATACATTGTTGCCACAATCACTAGCTGAGTCTATTAAAAATCAGATGGTTATTGCTAAGAAGTGCCATGATAAAGATATGTGCGAAGGTTTTGGCATGGCATCTCTTCCCCCTTCACTAATTAGAAAATATGGTAATGCTGCTAAGCAAATGAGCTGGCAATTTTTGTTTCCGTCAAGTGTGCGTTGCACACACCCAATTGATGGTTACATTTGCCGTCATCATATACATGAAACTTCTTACGCCAAGTATTTAAGGCAAGCTGTATCTAAATCAGGTGTGATGAAACGGGTGACTGCACATACGTTTCGCCACTCATTTATAAAATACGTCCTTGCATTTTACCCTTCGGGCCATCCTGCGGATGTTCAAATTTAGCTCCAGACAAATTTGTGCAACCCGATTATTACAATCAGGGGCGGATATTCGGACAGTACAAGAATTATTGGGTCATGCCGATCTCAGAACCACAGAAATATATACGCATGTAGTGGGCAGTAGGCGAGCAGGCACAATAAGCCCTATTGATTTGCCTGACCAGCATCTTACTTTTAACAAAATAATAAAATAACAAAAAACAATTAACGAGACATTCGTTATCAGTCGATAGTGTCAGTGACGTTGATTTTTCCAAAGTTGAATGACCGCTCCTAGCACAGCCTGTGTGAAAACTATTTTGAAGCCATTATTTAAACGAGAACTGATGTAAACATGTGTCTTACATTAAAATCTGACTAAGTTTTCTAACCAATCAAATACACATTTGAATCTGTGGGGTCAGCAACGCTGATATATCGAATCGCAAACGTCCCCTTATGGCACTTTGGAGACTGTCATATATTTAAAGTTCTGACCGCATGTAACATAAAAAATGGGCCTACGATGGGCTGATTTGAGTACATATCAGTTTTAGGCAATAGTGAAATTATGTAGATGTTTTTAACTCTTTGCGACTAGCCAATAATATTTTACATTTGGATGGCTTTGTAAACAAAACAGGCTTCAATCTTAATTGGTACGCCATATTTCATCTACCCTTATTCCTATTACTGAGCAGCCTTAACACCACTATGTTTTTGAAATAAACCTTGCTAATCTACTTTTTCATACGTTGAAATTATGGGGTGTTATCGAATTTATATTTTATATTCTGTGATTAGCTAATACTGACTAATAAACAAAATTAGCGCTAAATAATTGGCAAACCATAAATAATAATATTATTCATCGACACGAGTTCTAATGAAAAAATTATTCCGAAAGTATTGTTTAGTGTTTAGGTTTGTCACTATTGCCAACTATGATTATTTTAGCATTTAAGCTATTCACAGAGTGGTTTTTTGTCGAACATGAGCTACAGAAAAATTATGGCAAGGTTCAAGTTGAGTTATATATGGTAGAAGGTAAGAAACGACCACAAATGTCGGATCAGTTGCCACTAGGATAGCAACCGATCACATCAACAAATCTTTAAATAATAAAAAGGTTCTGAAGAATTAGGTCCCACATTTTGTATCAGCCCAGCATTTTCAATGTTTTTTATATAAAGATCTTTTATGTCAGGCTATTTTTTTGCACAACTAGGCAGCCTCTATTGTCACGGGTACACCATTTAAAACAGCGTTGCCTGACAACTCATCTAACACCATTTCATCGGTTAGGTCGTTGACACTCACTCCTGCATGTTGCTCAGCGGTTTGCCATTGACTGCCTTTTTTATTGTGACCCCAACCATGAGGAATCGAAATGACGCCAGGCATAATTTTCTCGGTTATTTCTGCGGGCAACGATACTTGCCCTACCCTAGATGTGACCTTGATCATCTGTTGCTCTTGAATGTTATGTTTACTCGCATCATCAGGGTGAATTTGTGCAGTACACCTAGACCAGCCGTTATTAGTACCTTTAACCATGCGTTTACTGTTATGAAGCCAAGAGTTATTGGTTTTGAGATGTCGACGACCAATCAATTGTAAACTATTTTCATGGGGTCCTTCAGTAGTAAAAAAGTGTGCTTCTAGGCGGATTAAATCAGCCATAAAGTAGTCAAAGCTTAAATTGATTTTTTTATCATTGTGATAAATGGCTTCAGGTAGATCAGGCTGAAGTGGACCAAGATCAATTCCGTGGGGCTTTTTCAATAACAAATCAATACTTAACACTTCGTCTTCATGTCGATATCGACTACTTTTTAATAAGTCATCCACCACACCTTTAGGTTCTTTTTGCCAAAGTGTTTGATACCTATCTGTGGGTAAACCATTTAATGTATCTAATCGCTCAGCTAGTCCGAGGTATATTTGCCAATCAGTCTTGCTTGTTTCAGAAGGAGGAAAAATCGCAGGTGAGAATTTGGTGCTATTTCTTATAGCAAAGTTATGGAAAACAATATCATAGTGGTCGCGCTCTAATGCCGTTACTGGTGGTAAAATTATGTCAGCATGGCGTGAAGTCTCAGTTATATAAAAATCAACTGCCACAACGAAGTCTAGGTTCTCAAAAGCTTTATCTAATTGCTGCCCATTAGGCGTAGTCAAAATCGGATTACCTGCTCCAATGACTATGGCTTTGATTTGTCCTTCACCTTCGGTGATCATTTCTTCTGCTAAAGCCGATACTGGAAACTCTCCAGCAAAAGAAGGTAAACCACGCACTCTCGTATGAAAATTTGCAATCGAGCCTCTACCTGAATGAGGCAGTAAATCAGCAGCAGGTTGAGTAAACATCATGCCGCCTTGCCGGTCTAAATTGCCTGTGAGCATATTAAACAACATAATGAGATATTGTGTTAGGGTTCCGAATGCTTGCACACTAGCACCCATTCGTCCGTAACAAACAGCAGGCCCAGCTGCGCAAAATGATTCTACCAGACCAATAATCTGGGCTTCGCTCATACCTATTAGTTTTGCGACTCTTTCAGCCGGATAATGTGCAACATATTTTTCAACGGCTAATAAGTCAGGTGCAAAGCTCAAAAGTTCATCAGCGGCGACCAGTTGCTTATCAAACAAGGTATGGATCATTGCCAACAACAATAAGGCGTCAGTACCTGGCTTTATAAAATGATGTTCACTACTCATATCTGCTGTTTCAGATTTTTTAGGGTCAATGACGACTACTTTACCGCCGCGAGCTTGAATGGCTTTTAATCTACGTTTTATATGTGGAACCGTCATTATGCTGCCATTAGACGCTAATGGATTACCCCCTATAATCATAAAATGTTGGGTGTGATCAATATCCGGAATAGGAATTTGTGACTGATGACCAAATAATTGACGACAAACAATATGATGGGGCAGTTGATCGACTGATGTGGCTGAATATCGGTTATGTGATTTTAACGCTCGGTAAAAATAGGGACCAAATAAAATAGAACCCATATTATGAGCATTCGGGTTACCAAGATACGTAGCGACTGATTCAACGCCGTGTTTTTGCTGGACGTTAAACAAGCTGTTTGCCACTTTGTCTAAGGCGTAGTCCCAAGATACTTGCTGCCACCCTTTTCCATCAGCTGTTTTCTCAATAGGTGAGCGAATTCGTTCAGGGTCTTCATACAAATCTTTAAGTGCCATTGCCTTAGGGCAGACATGCCCCTCACTGAAAGGGTTTAATTTGTCACCTACAATAGATAATATTTGTCTATCTTGAGTCGTTACCTCGATGCCACACATGGCTTCACATAGGGTGCAAGTGGAATAATGTTTTTGTTCTTCAGTTGGCATAATCAATGTCACAAAATTGTTAATGACTAAAAGTTATCGATTAACGTCGTTATACACAAGCATCATTTTTACTTATGTTTTCACATTCTTATATTCACACATATTGACACTTAATTTTATGCTCTAAGCACGATCGTATAACTATTATACCCTGTTCATTTATTATACATTTAATTATCACTTTTAAGGAATGCGGTAAAAAATTACTGACGGCAGTTACCATGACTCTGCTCTCTAAAAAGTCAGCAAAATCCTCACACTAATGCTGTTGTATCTAACACTTGTGAACGTAAATACAATATTTTATTCATATTTGTCATGATGGTTTTTAAATTCCATATTGAAAGCCATGAACATATCTGCTGAACAGGCCACAAGAAGCCAATAGGTTGTGTCTTAATAGCATTAAAAAACCATGATAAAAAGCAGCCATAAAACATTGCTACAAAAATATTTTTATTTGTTTTAAACCTTCTTGGCTATTACAACGACTTAGTATTGTATTGATTGGATTGCTCAAATATTTCAGGATATAGATGAAAATTGCCGACACCAGTGGCCAAGATACCGCCGTCTTAAAAATATCCAATAGTAAAACAAAATGGATAGCTTTAGGTTGTATTTTAATTGCATGGTTAGCATATTTCACAATTGCACCCGCTATCAGCAAATGGTCCAACTCAGACGCAAGCGTTTCTGCACAAAGGATACGTTTGGCCTCAGTCACCCGAGGTGACTTTGTCAGAGACTTATCCGTTCAAGGACGAGTAGTGGCAGCGATCAGCCCAAAGTTATACAGTCCTGCACAAGGCACCATCTCGTTTTATATAGATGCGGGCGACACCGTAATTAAGGGCCAAATATTGGCCACCATTGATAGTCCAGAACTCAGCAACCAACTCAAACAAGAACAATCCGCCTTGCAACGTTTACAAATGGAATTAGACAGGCAGAAAATTCAATCTAGTAAACAAGCTCTAGTTAATCAAAAAGCTGTCGATTTGGCTAAAGTGTCATTGACTGCAGCAGATAGGGAAAAACGCCGAGCTGATAAAGCATTTGAAAGCCAATCCATTAGCCAGATTGATTTTGAAAAAGCCCAAGATGATCTACAAAACGCTCGTTTAGTATCTAATCATTCGGTCAAAGATGCAGAACTCAATTTAGAAAGTTTAGAGTTTGAAGTAAAAACCAAACGTCTATTTGTGGAACGTCAGGAGCTTTTGGTTTCTGAATTGAGTCGTCAAGTCGACGAATTAATCTTACTTTCACCCGTTAATGGCTTAGTCGGTAATCTATCTGTAGAGCAAAAAAATCAGGTAGCAAAAAACCAATCAATTTTAAGTGTAGTGGACTTATCTGAATTTGAGATAGAAGTCGATATTCCAGAAAGTTATGCTGATGACTTAGCCATAGGTATGGCTGCTGAAATCAAGCTTAATGGTGAAACGCATTTAGCAAAACTCATAACCATCTCACCTGAAATTGAGAACAATCAGGTTACGGGCAGAGTTCGTTTCAATTCTGTTTCTGATATCGGCATAAATCAGCCACAAGGTTTACGTCAAAACCAGCGCTTAACTACCCGTATTTTGATGGAAAACAAACACGATGTGCTGATGGTACAACGTGGGCAATTTCTAGAAACAGGGAATGGACGAATTGCTTACATCGTTAAAAACGATATAGCAGAACGTACACCTATTTCCACTGGAGCCCGAAGTTTATCAAGTGTAGAGGTACTTAACGGCCTGTCAGTCGGTGATACCATTATTGTTTCAGGTACAGATCAATTTAAGGGCGCACAAAGTGTCTTAATTACTCAATAATCAAATGAATAATAACAATTAGGGAAAAAACATATGTTAAAAATGACAGATGTGAAAAAGGTATTTCGTACAGATTTAATAGAAACTCATGCACTACGAGACTTCAACCTTCATGTGGGTGAAGGCGATTTTGTCGCGGTAACGGGTTCATCAGGTTCTGGGAAAACCACATTCTTAAACATCGCGGGCCTACTCGAAACGTTTAATGCAGGCACATATGAGTTAGACGGTCAAAACGTTAGTCATTTGAATGACAAAAAGCGTAGCCAGATAAGGAATGAAAAAATTGGCTTTATTTTTCAAAGCTTTAATTTGATACCTGATCTAAGTTTATTTGATAACGTTGATGTGCCTCTACGCTATCGAGGTTTTAAAAGTGCTGAGCGTAAAAAACGCATCGAAAATAGCCTTGAAATGGTTGGATTAGCGCAACGAATGAAACATCTGCCATCACAACTTTCTGGTGGTCAACAGCAACGTGTCGCCATTGCAAGAGCACTTGCAGGAGAACCACGTTTTTTGTTAGCCGATGAACCTACTGGAAACTTAGATACCGAGATGGCTCATAGTGTCTTGGGCTTATTAAAAAGCATCAACGCAGCAGGTACCACCATTATCATGGTTACCCATGACGGGCACTTAGCAAAGCAAGCTAGGCGCAATATTTATGTGCGTGATGGCAAGGTCAGCGAGATTAATGATGAAGATATTACGATGCCCCGACAGCTTAGTGCTGTCTAACGCTTAGGAGTCATCATTATGTTTGGATATTATATAAAACTTGCGATAAAAAGTGTAAAACGTAATCCCATCTTAAGCTTGCTTATGATCACAGCGATTGCATTGGGCATTGGTGCCAGCATGACTATGATCACTGTAAATTACTTGATGTCGGCTGATCCTATTCCACACAAAAGTCATCAACTATTTCATATACAAGTAGACAATTGGGACCCAAACAATGCATTTAATGATGATGAAGATACCCTACCCAATCAACTAACATGGACAGACGCAACCAATTTCACTCTCGCTAACAAAGCATTAAGGCAATCTGCCATGTCTAGGTCTGGTGCCATTATTGAACCTGCAGGAGACGATGCCAAACCATTTGAAGCTTCTATCAGACTGGCTTATACCGACTTTTTTAACATGTTTGATGTACCGTTTATATTCGGTAATCCTTGGAACAGTGCTTCAGATACTCGTCGCGAACAGGTAATAGTGTTAAGCAAACGTATTAACGAGAGTGTTTTTGGTGGTGAAAATTCAGTAGGTAAAACAATTGTTATTGCTAGCAAGAATTTCCAAGTGGTGGGAGTGATCGATGACTGGCAGCCTATGCCCAAGTTTTATGATGTGAACAACGGGGCATTTAACGAAACCGAAGAGTTGTTTATGCCATTCAGCCTAAAAGAAGAACTAGAGCTACCAAACTGGGGTAACAACAATTGTTGGAAAAATCCTGCAGGCGAAGGTTTTAGCGCATTTTTACGATCTGAATGCATTAATACTCAAATGTGGGTAGAACTTCCCGATGACAGCGCAAAAACCGATTACATGAACTTTATAAATAATTATGTGATGGAACAAAAAGAATTGGGACGTTTCCCACGTCCACTTAACAATCGCTTGTCCAACGTTATGCAGTGGATGGAGCACCAAGAAGTGGTTGAAGAAGACGCAAAAATGATGATGTGGCTTTCATTTATGTTTTTATTAGTGTGTTTACTCAATACCGTTGGGCTGTTGTTGGCTAAGTTTACTGGTAAGTCTGTTGAAATTGGTTTGCGCTTAGCATTAGGGGCATCGAAAGCAGACTTATTCAAGCAGCACTTAATCGAAACAGCATTGATAGGTTTGTTAGGTGGTATCGCGGGACTCGGCTTAGCTGCTCTTGGTTTACAAAGTATAAAAAGCCTTTATGGCGACTTTGTGGATGATCTAGCCACACTAGACATTAATATGATTTTGGTCGCACTAAGCGTTGCTTTGTTATCTAGTATTGCCGCAGGTTTATATCCTACTTGGCGAGCTTGTAATATCTCGCCTGCCAGTCAATTGAAAAACCAATAGCGCCAGCCGTCTAATAAAGGGGCCATAATATGTCAAATACTCTCGCTAGCACCTCAATCAACTGGGAAATTGGTCCTATATTTCGCGCCATGTTACGCAATAGAGTCGGTGCCATTTTAATCGCATTACAGATAGCCGTGACTATGACCATAATTGTAAATTCGGTATATATCATTGTTGAACGTAGTAAAGAAATGCAACGTGACAGCGGCATTGATAATGAAAATAGTTTTTATCTGACTAGTGTTGGTTTTGGTGACAACTTTAATGTACCTATTACAGTTGAAGAGGATATGAATGCCTTACGCTCAATGCCCGGCATAGTAGACGCGATTCAAATTAATGCAGTACCCAACAGTGGCAGTGGTTGGTCAATGGGTTTAAAAACACAATCTGGGGTTGAATATGATGGCGTTGGAACGGCGGTTTACATGGTTGATGAACATGGTATCAATACTTTAGATGTTGAAATTATTGCAGGTGAAAACTTTGCTCCGACAGATATTGGTTTACGTAAAGTTGGACAAGTAGATTGGCCAAATAAAACCATATTGTCTAAAGCGATGGCTGAAAATTTATTTTCTGAGATCCCCTACCAATTAGTGATAGGGAAAACAGTCTATATTAATGACACAGATCCGATGATCGTAGTTGGAATTATTGATAAGTTACAAGCACCTTGGGTTGGTTGGAATAATTTAGAAAACGTTATGTTATCACCTGAGAGACAAGATTTTAAAGCTAGCAAGTACTTTATTCGTTCTGAACCTGGCCAAAGAGATACGGTAATGAAACATGTAGAAGTGTTGTTGGCTAACAGTAACAAAGACCGTTTAATTCAAGGGATGCGCAGCATCGAAGAAACCCGCGAAAGTAGCTATCGTGGCCATACTGCCATGATTAAAATCCTGACGACTGTGATGATTATTTTGACCATAGTAACCGCCTTAGGCATCGTTGGACTGGCAAGTTTCAGTGTCAATCAACGTAAAAAACAAATCGGTACAAGACGCGCGCTGGGCGCTAGTCAGTCAGCCATTGTGCGCTACTTTATGATAGAGAATTTTTTGATCAGTAGCTTAGGCGTTATATTAGGAGCCGTACTTACCATAGGTTTAAATATCATACTAGTGAACACCTTCGGCCTTAACAAAATAGACTGGTTCTATATCCCTATTGGTATGTTGGTATTATGGCTTATTGGTCAAGCAGCAGTATTTGGACCGGCCAGAAAAGCGGCAAATATTCCGCCTGCTTTGGCAACCCGAACGGTCTAGTTTTTTAGAATTTATTTAACTGCAAGCATGCTGTTATCTGGTAGTCAGTTTTAAATATCCTTATAGATAAAAGGTAATTATCACCACTGCTATAAAAACGATAAAATAATTTTACGTTTGACTTTTTGGCTAAAAATCAGTTGAACTGACCAACATGATGCCACCTTAATATTTGTAAATATGCTTAACTAATTGTTTATTATAGAATAAGTAAAAGTGGTCTAAACTATGCAATTCACTCGGATAAGTTCACTTTACATAATCTAGGAGAGAGAAAAATGAATGATGGAATGGTTTTTGTACTACTTATATTGATGGTTTTCGTTTTACCAATCGTTATTATTGGTGTATGGACAGGTCATAAAAAAGAAATGACCAAACTTAACGCTACTTTAAATGATTCTGAAAAAGAGAATATGAAGAACGAATTATCAGCGGTTAAAAGAAGATTAGAGGTACTGGAGGCTATAGTTACAGATAAAAAATATCAACTTCATCAAGAATTCAGCGAGTTGAAAGCTGTGGACTAGCTTACGACTCGCAATCATTTTTAAAGTCAATATCAATGATAATTTACCTGTGACGTTTCTGTCTTTTTAGAAATATCTAAAGATAGAAAAGTCAATTATCAACCTATCATGCAATGCCATATTGATATATTAAGCACAGAGGAGTTAAATTCATCGAACCTATTATGTCTTCAGTAGCGATAAGAATTATTTCAAATACTCTCAATTTTACGACTATTAGCTATTAGGATTATTGTTAGCCTCTTAACGCAAGATAAAAGAATTACGAACTGTTTCACCTATCAAATCGTTAAGGGTCTAATAAAGCCATACCAAATTTTACTATAAACCAGTGGGTCAAAATTGAAATAACTTATCGTCTAGGAAGCGAGTCCGTGTATCCACCCCTACATTCTATAAAACTTCGCCGGCATGTTATTTTGTAAGTCACACGAGTATTTAATAACACGCTTGGATTTAGGCTTAACTTTGAATTTTAGCAACACTGCACCTGTGCCATACATCCATTTGGTTTTTTACTAAAAAAGTTGACTGATCCTTCACCACAACGATTTAATGCTGCAATTTGACGAGTCTCTATAAATTGAGCTTTTGCTTCTTTCTAAGTTAACCCTATTTAAGCCATGACGGCTAAAGAACAGAGCTCATATTACCCACATGCTATTACCCATGTCTTTATTAATATGTTCATCACTTTTGCTAATTGCTCAAGTTTAACACTTTTTCTAATTGATCAAGATTAACAATCGCTAGTAAGATTGCTCTATGAGCCATACCTGTCGATGTAAGGAAGAAATTTTTTCATTGTAATCAAATATTTTCATAAT
>NZ_CAJXPA010000105.1 GCF_913058035.1 uncultured Paraglaciecola sp.
TTGTAGCGTGTACTGCTCTATTGTGTGGTTTCGCAAGTACGTGCTGGAGTTCGATAGACGTCGTGTGCTCGTGGGCTCGGAGATGTGTATTAGTTTTTTTTTTTCAAGCAGAAGACGACATACGAGATCTAGTACGGTCTCGTGGGCTCGGAGATGGGTATAAGGAAAAGAAATATAAAAGGTGTTTATGCACAATATCAAAGAATAGGGTGGGCTGAATTGAAAAGATCAACAAACTCTAATATTTACCCTTTTTAAACAGGGTATTGTTGTTATTTAGGTATCCAGGTTCCTAAGCGTTATTTTTGCACTATCAATATAATGGCCACCAAATAGTAATGCATGGTTTAAAACGTGATAGAGCTGATAAACAGATTTGCGATATTCATAGTCCACTTCAAGAGGCCAAACATCTGCATAACCTTGATAAAAGCTTTCGGGGAATCGACCAAATAATTCAGTCATGGCTAAATCTGTTTCACGATCACCAAAATGGAAAGCTGGGTCAAATAAAATAGGCAGATTTTTATAAAATCCTGTATTTCCTTGCCAAAGATCACCGTGCAACATAGACGCGGTGGGATTGTGTCCCGAGAGCAAGTGTTTGACAGATTCCACTACAACATCAATATTGGCTAAGGTATGACCTTTTTCAGATAACAACTGCAGTATAAAGCCAATACGTTGTTCTGCAAAAAAACAGCTCCACTTTTTTCGCCAAAGATTAGACTGTGGCGTGAGTCCAATAAAATTATCTTCCTGCCATCCATGCATTTGTTGAGTATTAGTCATGTGCAGTTCTGCTAAAGTTTGTCCGAACTGAAACCAGCCCTGTTCGTTACCTTTATTCATAGCGATATGTTCTAAGACTAAAAAACTATGAGTAGACACTAAACCTGTACAAATAATTTTTGGCACTTTAAATAGCTGGGTGTTGTTGAGGTGTTTTAAACCTTCTGCTTCAGCCTCAAAATTAGGGAGATGAATTTTTTCATTGGTTTTGACAAAAAAGCGTTGTTTCCCATCTGATATTTTATAGGCTTTGTGGCTATCACCGGCCTTAACCTCACGAATATCGCTACAAATAAAATCTTCTTGAATACATTCACTGATTTGTTCACTAATGAAATGCCACATGTTTAGTCCAGATTAGATATGTCATTGCCTAATTATGGTGTAAGTATCGGACTTGGATGGTTGATTAAGCTATAAATAATAGGTCCTTTATATCATTCAGTAATTTCCATTGACTGATACTTGTCCAATAAGATGACTTTTGATAAATTTTCGAATGTTTTAAACATAGAAGTAATGAGTTCTTTATTGGCAATAATAGTCGGTAGGTTGCCACCTGGGTTACCACCACCGGTGTAAGTAATTTCGCTTCTGCCTTCTCCTAACGGATTAGCTTGCCACAATCCATGCATATTTTGCATACGGACATATGTTGAATGGTGCGGTGTGTCCTCTCCTCTATCAGATATTTCGATCTGAACGGTATTGTTTTTAAACGAAGTTTTGGAATAAAAAACCATATCTCGATCCTTCACTGGCCAAGGCGCGGCAAAAAAACTATTTATTAAGCGTTCCGTTGGCGAGACTTCGTCGAGAACTTTTACCTTAATACAGTTATGTATCCACTGTGGAGAAAACGCCACATCATCTAATAATGTAATTAATGCACGAGGATCTGCTTCAACAATGACTTTAACTCGTATTTCTTTGTAACCGTTATCAGATATCTTGCTAAAAATACTCACATTGTTTTTTTGTCTTTCAAGCTTCCAATCATCAGCCCAACTAGTATTACTATTAAATAAGGCTGTAAAGACTAATAAAAAAACAGCAGTTTTTATGGCTTTGCATTGCATCACTAAACTTTATCTCGTTATAATAGTTACGATTGTTCTGATGGTAGCAGAGCATCTTTTTTTTGAGCACCCTTTTTTGGGTGTTTTTTATTTTTATACATCGGTCTGAATTAAAACCGATTCTCAATATTCGCATGTGGCGCTTGGTAGGTGTCACCACTGCATAAGGATTTCGATATGCCCGTAATTACTCTTCCCGATGGCAGCCAACGCCAATTTGAAAATGCAGTCTCTGTATTCGATGTAGCCAGTGATATTGGTCCTGGTTTAGCTAAAGCCACTGTAGCGGGCAAAGTGAATGGCGTTCGCGTCGATGCACACGACTTAATTGAGAGCGATGCACAGCTGCAAATTATTACCGCCAAAGACGACGATGGTTTAGAAATCATCCGTCACTCATGTGCCCACTTAATTGGTCATGCCGTTAAGCAACTTTATCCAGATGCGAAAATGGCTATTGGTCCAACTATTGATAATGGATTTTATTACGATATTGATATGGAACACTCGTTGAATGATGAGGACCTAGTCAAAATCGAAAAGCGCATGATGGAATTAGCAAAAACTAATTACGACGTTACAAAAAAAGTGGTCACATGGCAAGAAGCCCGAGACGCCTTTGAAGCCAGAGGTGAGTTTTATAAAATTCAAATCCTTGATGAAAACATAGATAAAGATGACAAGCCTGGTTTGTATCATCACGAAGAATATATCGATATGTGCCGTGGTCCTCACGTGCCTAACATGCGTTTTTGTCAGCACTTTAAATTAATGAAGGTCGCAGGTGCGTATTGGCGCGGCGATAGCGATAATAAAATGTTGCAACGTGTTTATGGAACGGCTTGGGCTGATAAGAAGCAGTTAAAAGCTTACTTAAACAGATTAGAAGAAGCAGAGAAACGCGACCACCGTAAAATTGGTAAAGCACTAGATTTATTTCATTGGCAAGAAGAAGCACCAGGAATGGTGTTTTGGCACAATGATGGTTGGAGCATCTACACCGAACTTGAAAAATTCATTCGTGGCAAATTACGCGAATATGACTACCAAGAAGTTAAAGCACCAATGATGATGGACAGAAGCCTTTGGGAAAAGTCTGGTCACTGGGATAAATATGCAGAAAACATGTTCACAACTGAATCTGAAAAACGTGAATATGCGATTAAACCTATGAACTGCCCGGGACATGTACAGATTTTCAATCAAGGGTTGAAGTCTTATCGTGACCTACCTCTGCGTATGGCTGAGTTTGGTTGTTGTCACAGAAATGAGCCATCGGGTGCGTTACATGGCTTGATGCGTGTTCGCGGTTTTACTCAAGATGATGCACATATATTTTGTACTGAAGAACAAATATTAGCTGAAGTCGGCGGTTGTATTGATTCCGTCTACGAAATCTATAAGATTTTTGGTTTTGATAATATTTCGGTGAAACTCTCTACGCGTCCAGAAAAACGTGTTGGCAGTGATGAAATGTGGGACAAAGCTGAAAAAGAGCTAGCCGAAGCGCTAACATCAAAGGGCATTGATTTTCAATACTTACCTGGTGAGGGAGCTTTTTATGGTCCGAAGATTGAATTCACCTTACATGATTGTTTAGATAGACCTTGGCAATGTGGCACCGTGCAACTCGATTTTTCTATGCCCGGACGCTTGGGTTCAACTTACGTAGCCGAAGATGGGGAACGAAAAGTACCGGTTATGATCCACAGAGCAATTTTGGGGTCATTAGAGCGTTTTATTGGCATTTTGATTGAAGAGTATTCTGGTCTGTTTCCACTATGGTTAGCACCGACTCAGGCAGTTGTATTGAATATTACCGATAAACAAGCCGATTATTCAAATAAAGTAGTGAAAAAGCTAAAAGAAAGTGGAATTAGAGTCAAGTCAGACTTGAGAAATGAGAAGATAGGCTTTAAGATCCGCGAGCACACGCTGAAGCGTGTCCCATATTTGCTTGTTGTTGGCGATAAAGAGATGGAAAGTGGTGAAATTGCTGTGCGTTCACGCAAAGGTGATGACCTCGGAAAGATGTCGATAGACGCATTTATTGACAAAGCCATGTCGGAAGTTGACAACAAACATATCTGATTAATTTTTTGGAGGAACCACATATTAAAAGCGCTAACATGAAGGCTAAAGATTCGAACAAAGCTCGGATCAATGAAGAAATTACGTTAAATGAAGTACGTTTAGTCGGTAAAGAAGGTGAACCTTTAGGCGTAGTGTCTATTGGCGAGGCTATGGATATCGCTATACAAGCCAGCTTAGATTTGGTCGAAATTAGCCCTAATGCTGAACCGCCCGTATGTAAAGTGATGGATTACGGTAAGTTTTTGTTTGAAAAAAGCAAAACACTTAAAGAACAAAAGAAAAAACAGAAGCAAATTCAGGTCAAGGAGATTAAATTTCGCCCTGGCACTGATGAAGGCGATTACCAGGTAAAACTGCGCAACCTGCGTCGCTTTCTAGAAGCGGGAGACAAGGCCAAAGTAACGATACGTTTTCGTGGACGTGAAATGGCACACCAAGAAATTGGCATTGAGCAACTAAAACGCGTTCGCGCTGATTTAGAAGACATTGCCAACTGCGAATCTTTCCCACATCGGGTAGAGGGTCGTCAGATGATCATGGTACTTGCCCCAATTAAGAAGTAGTTAAGGTCTACAAGTAGTTCGGATTCTGCCCCCGTTCTCACCTTGCTGCTAAATATGTAACTTAAACTTTGAGTGTCTGCAACACAATAAGTTATTAACAATGCGGAGTTTTAGCAATGCCTAAAATGAAAACACACCGTGGAGCCGCCAAGCGTTTTGTAAAAACCGCTTCAGGTCGTTTCAAAAGTAAACAGTCTCACTTGCGTCATATTTTGACCAAGAAGAGTTCTAAGCGTAAACGTCACTTACGTGGCAAAAAACTGGTCCATGCGGCCGACACTGCGTTAATTCAACGCATGTTACCTTACGTTTAAAACAGGAGACTAGAATATGGCAAGAGTAAAACGTGGTGTTGTTGCACGTGCCCGTCACAAAAAGGTACTAAAACAAGCCAAAGGTTATTATGGAGCTCGTAGTCGAGTTTATCGCGTTGCTGTTCAAGCAGTAACGAAAGCTGGTCAATATGCATACCGTGACCGTCGCAACAAAAAACGCACATTCCGTCAGTTATGGATTGCGCGTATTAACGCTGCTTCACGTCAAAATGGCATGTCTTACAGTCGTTTCATCAATGGTTTGAAAAAAGCCTCTGTCGAAATAGATCGTAAGATTTTAGCTGACATAGCGGTACATGATAAGAATGCATTTGTTGCATTAGTTAATGCTGCTAAAGGTGCATTAGCTTAATTTTTTAACAATAAGTTTAAGTTCTTTCGGGAGATGGCGAGCATGATGCTCGCCATTTTTTTATAAGAAAGAAAACTATATAGTTCCAAGTCTCTCTTTTCCCGATAACTTTCTAACAATTGTTTAGCAAGTTCAGTCGTCGTTTTTATTTTATCTGCAACATTATAATTAACCGTACCAACATATTTCTGTCCTACTTTCATCAATCAAGTCAGCGTAATAGTCGAATCAATATTGTTTTCAATTGATCTGTTTATATCAAAATGATTTGTGAATACGTAACTGAAAAGAACCAACAAATTATTGAATCTAGTCTGGTGCAAAATCATGAGTGGCTTAAGTCCCATCTATAAATATCTAAAATTCATAGATATTAGGCACTTTTTAAGTTGTTGGTCGAGATAATCGTTAAATATGCAGACTTTGTGACAATTGGATCTATCCTCAAAGTGTTGCTTTCGTGTAGTATTGCTGGCTATTTTGAGATCGCCTTAGACTTGTAACAAGTCTTTGAATAAAGGCCATATTTTTAATCCAAATTCGGGGACACTATGGATCTTGATGCCATAATCAATGAAGCAGAAGAACAAATTAATGCGGCTATGGATGTCAATATTCTTGATTCCGTGCGCGTTGATTTTATGGGTAAAAAAGGGCGGATGACTGAGTTACTGAAAGGCTTGGGTAAACTTTCCAATGAAGAACGCCCTGCTGCTGGTCAAAAAATCAATTTGGCCAAACAAAAAATTCAACAATTGATCCACGCTAAAGGGGTGTTATTACAGACCCAAGAGCTTAATCAAAAGTTGGCCGGTGAGACTATTGATGTCACGTTGCCAGGACGTGGTCAAAGTCGAGGTGGACTTCATCCTGTTACTCGAACTATTAACCGTATCGAAAGCTTTTTTAATGAATTGGGTTTTAGTGTTAAGACGGGACCAGAGGTTGAAGATGGCTTTCATAACTTTGACGCATTAAATATTCCGGCGAACCATCCAGCTCGTGCTGATCACGATACTTTTTATTTTAATCCTGATGTCATGTTACGCACTCAAACATCCGGTGTGCAAATAAGAACTATGGAAGTGGAAGAGCCACCGCTTAGAATTATATCGCCTGGTCGCGTGTATCGGAACGACTATGATCAGACCCATACTCCAATGTTTCATCAAGTTGAAGGACTGATGGTCGACAAAAATGTCAGCTTTGCTGAACTAAAAGGTATTTTGCACGACTTTTTAAACAACTTTTTTGAACAAGATTTACAAGTACGTTTCAGGCCTTCTTATTTTCCTTTCACAGAACCCTCCGCAGAGGTAGATGTTATGGGTAAAAATGGTAAATGGTTAGAGGTTTTAGGCTGTGGAATGGTGCACCCTAATGTATTGAGAGCAGTTAACATTGATCCAGAAGTCTACACAGGTTTTGCTTTTGGCATGGGCGTAGAGCGTTTAACTATGTTGCGTTACGAAGTGAATGACTTGCGTGCTTTCTTTGAAAACGATCTTCGTTTCCTTAAGCAATTTAATTAAGTCGGGTCTAGAATATGAAATTTAGTGAAAAGTGGTTAAGAGAATGGGTCAATCCATCCGTATCAACAGATGAGTTATCTGAACAACTAAGCATGGCTGGTTTAGAAGTTGATAGCATTGAATCTGTAGCCGGCGAATTTTCTGGTGTGTTTGTGGGTGAAGTGGTGGAGTGTGGCCAGCATCCTGACGCAGATAAATTACAAGTTACAAAGGTTGATGTAGGCGACGATGAACTGATAGATATCGTATGTGGTGCACCTAACTGTCGACAAGGAATAAAAGTCGCAGTAGCAAAAGTGGGTGCGGTGTTGCCCGGTAACTTCAAAATTAAAAAGGCTAAGTTACGTGGTCAACCTTCTTTTGGTATGTTGTGTAGCTTTTCAGAATTAGGTATTTCTGATGATCACGATGGTATCCTAGAATTACCTGATGATGCTCCGATTGGTCAAGATATTAGAGAATATTTACAACTTGATGATGTCACTATCGAAGTGGATTTAACGCCTAACCGTGCTGATTGTTTAGGTATCAAAGGTTTGGCTCGCGAAGTAGGTGTGCTGAATCAAACGATGGTTAACGACCCTCAAGTTGCTGTGGTAACAGAAAGTATTAGTGAACATCGTAATATTCAATTGTTTGCACCTGAAGCTTGTCCTCGTTATTTAGGTCGAGTCATCAAGAATATCAACGCTGATGCAGTGACGCCTTTATGGATGGTGGAAAAATTAAGACGTTCGGGTGTTAGAAGCATTGATCCTGTAGTGGATATTACTAATTTTGTGTTGCTAGAACTTGGGCATCCTATGCATGCGTTTGACAACGACAAACTTGAAGGCGACATCGTTGTCCGTTTTGCAAAACAAAATGAAAAACTTACTTTGTTGGATGGTAACGAAGTGACACTAAAGGATAATACCTTGGTGATAGCTGATACCCAGAAAGCATTGGCTATAGCTGGTATATTCGGTGGACTTGACTCTGGTATGACTAATCAGAGTAGCGACATATTTCTTGAAAGTGCGTTTTTCTCACCAGACGTCATTATGGGAAAAGCCCGTCAATATGGTTTGCATACTGATGCTTCACACCGTTATGAGCGAGGTGTTGACCCACAGTTACAACAGGTTGCTATGCAGCGTGCAACACAATTATTGCTTGATATAGTAGGTGGTGAGGCGGGACCTGTAATAGAGGCGGTGGATTTAAATTTTGTTCCAAAAAACCGCTTAGTTTCGTTAAGGCACAGTCGATTGTCTAAAGTATTAGGTATTGAAATTGCAGCTGATACGGTGACAGATATTTTTGAACGTTTAGGTTTTAATGTTTCTTTTGAAAGCCAAGTGTGGGACATCAATGTTCCACCGTATCGTTTTGATATTAGTATCGAAGAAGATTTAATTGAAGAAGTGGCTAGAGTATACGGATATAACCAAATACCTGATATTGCACCTGTTGCAAGCTTGAAAATGTCACAACATCAAGAGCAAAAAATACAGCTAAATCAATTAAAAAATACCTTGGTCGAAAGTGACTACCAAGAGGCCATCACATATTCATTTGTTGACCCAAAGATCCAATCTTTATTGTTTCCTCAAATGGAAGGTTTACAGCTACCTCATCCCATCTCTTCTGAAATGTCCACAATGCGGGTCAGTTTGTGGCCGGGTTTGTTACAGTCAGTTTCATATAACCAAAAACGTCAACAAAGCCGAGTCAGATTATTTGAATCTGGTTTGCGCTTTATACCCGATGACAGTGAAAAAACTGGCGTCAAACAACAACTTGTTATTAGTGGTGTTACATGTGGTTTAGTTGTTAACGAAAACTGGGATAATGTCACTCGAGCAATTGATTTTTTTGATGTTAAAGCAGACGTTGAAAACCTGCTTAATTGCGCCGGTGTCGCTGGGTATCGTTTCGAAAGTTCAAATCATAGTGCGTTACATCCTGGCCAGAGCGCTGCGATTTTAGTTGACGATACCCTGCTAGGATATATTGGAGCCGTGCATCCTCAGTTTGAAAAGGTGTTAGGGTTAAATGGTAGAAGCTATGTCTTTGAGTTGGAAATTAGCACGTTAGGGTTGAAAAAGTTACCTCAGGCACAGGAAATTTCAAAATTCCCTGCAAATCGACGTGACATTGCAATCGTAGTAGATGATGATAAAGTAGTAGGGGACATCATGAGCTGTATTGAGAAATCTGGCGCAAATCAATTGGTTGGCCTAAACTTATTCGATGTGTATCGAGGGAAGGGAATTGCACAAGGAAAGAAAAGCCTAGCTATTTCTCTTATTTTGCAAGATAAATCTAAAACACTAGAAGAAAACGATATTCAGGCAACAGTTGATGATATTTTATCTATGTTGTCGCAAAATTTCGAAGCATCTTTGAGGGATTGACGGTATGGCGTTAACCAAAGCCGAAATGGCTGAACATTTATTCGAAAAACTTGGTATCAACAAGCGTGATGCTAAAGATTTAGTTGAAACTTTTTTTGAAGAAGTGCGTGAAGCATTAGAATCAGGCGAACAAGTCAAATTATCTGGCTTTGGAAATTTTGATTTAAGACAAAAAAATGAACGTCCCGGAAGAAATCCTAAGACTGGGGAAGACATTCCAATTAAAGCGAGGCGAGTGGTCACATTTAGACCCGGTCAAAAGCTTAAAAGTAGGGTCGAGAGCTCTAAACCAATAGAGTAGGTTTTATCGGTCTAGCTACATAAAAAAATCCCGATAAATAGCGGGATTTTTTTATGTGTTAATCTCAGTCTTATTTAATAACAGATACTAATGCCTTAGCCAATGTATCAACGTTAGACTTGCTTATACCTGCAATATTTACACGACTAGATCCGACAAAATAGATACTGTGTTGGTCACGCATAGCTTGAACCTGTCCAGGTGTAATACACAAAAATGAAAACATTCCCTTTTGTGCTTTAACAAATTCAAAATCTTTGTTTGAACCGTATTCGCTCATTTTTGATACCAAAAGAGTTCGGAGGTCCTGCATTCGGCATCGCATAGCTTCAACTTCTGACATCCATTGATGACGTAATGTTTCATCATTCAAAATAATATCGACCAGTGCACCACCATATGAAGGGGGCATAGAATAAATCCCGCGGGCAATAAACTGAATTTGACTTTGAATGGCTTGGCGTGTCGCACTATTTTCCGTCACCATTACGGCAATGCCGACTCGTTCTCGGTATAGACCAAAGTTCTTAGAGCAAGATGCAGCAATGATTACTTCAGGCAAGTTGTTAACTAACAGACGCATGCCGTAGGCATCTTCTTCTAAGCCATCGCCAAATCCTTGATAAGCAGTATCAACAAAAGGTATAAATCCAGTCTTTTGGGCTAATTCGAGTACCACATGCCATTGTTCTTTGGTTAAATCAGCCCCTGTGGGGTTATGGCAGCAGCCGTGTAATAATACAACATCACCTTTTTTGACTTGACCGAGAGATTCGACCATAGCATCAAAATTTATACTAGCGTTGGTTTTATCAAAATAAGGATAGGTTTCAATTGTTAGTCCAGCATTGCCAATTAACGGTATATGGTTGGCCCAAGTTGGGTCACTGACCCAGACAGTGGTGTTTTCATCACAACGTTTAATTAATTCTGACAAAATTCTCAACGCTCCACATCCACCAGGCGCTTGTACCGCGGCTATTCTATTAGCTAACAAAGCAGGGTTGGCTTTGCCTAACATGAGTTGCAACATGCCATCTATGAAACCCTGAACGCCTTGAGGTGTAATATAGGTTTTAGAGTCTTCTTTACTTAAAAGGATGGTTTGTGCTTTGGCCACAGAATCGAGAATAGGTGTGTGACCTTGCTCGTCTTTATAAACGCCTACGCCTAAATCAATTTTACTAGGATTAGTGTCAGCTTTAAAAGCAGTAGACAAACCTAAAATTGGATCAGCAGGGAGCTGGGGCAATACTTCAAACATGATGTTCCTTAATGGTAAATTAGCAAAGTAAATAATGAAATTGCATTATGCCATTGGTACAACAAAATTCGAGCTAAATTAAGACTAATTTATATTGAAATGATAGCTTTGACTGGAAGTACATCTAGCTTTATTGTTATAAGTGCGTTCAAACCATTGTACGTTTTGTTGTTTATCAATTTTTAATACCGTGGAAGAGCGAGTACCGTACTCTTCGCCAACTATAAAGATTGAAGATAGTTTGCGCTCCCAGTCTATAGGTATTCCTGTCTGAGGCAGGTCTACATCAGCGGCTAAGCTTTTATCTAAGAGTAGTTTAAACAACATATCTGGATTAATATCATGGCCATCTTGACAATATTCTTCTAATTTACCAACTCCTTTATTAATTTTAGGCCACGGACTGTTCAAGCTAGCATTGGATAATCCATAATAGCCGTCGCTTAATGCTTGTATCTGATCTAAATGATTATTGTAAACCTTAAGTTCATTCCACTTACCAAATAAAAGATTGTAGCCATTGTAATTATCCTTACTGGCGCTTAACGTATGATGGTAATTATGACTAGGTTTTTGCAGGTAGTGGCTGACTAATTCACCCCGAGTAACCGCCTTTTCATATAACTTTTTTGGGTCTCGGATATTAGTCAAAGATGCAATATTACCTTTTTTATTGATCCCCATCCAAGCACCGCCTGCTTGTAAATCTTTGCCAGCAATAATTCCATTCTCAGAATCCCATATGTGTGACGATGCTGTGTCTCGATTAAAAAACTCGTCACGGTTGGCCGCAATAATTAACGGATAATCTTTATGCTGGTTGACAGCTACAAACAAGATACACATAACACTCTCTACTTCGTGCTTAATATAAGCGTTTATTTAATTTTTAGTTTATCAACCTGCGTAAATAAGCTACCAGCCTGATTTATAAATTTATCCGTTGGTGCTGCAGATGTTATGTTGTAGGTGGGTGGAAGCAATGTCGGGTTGTAGCTTGGCCTCGGACTAAATTGCTCTGAGCTTAAAAAGCCTAGTGCATAAATAGGCGCTAATATTATTAATGTCATTGAAATTGCAATGACATTACGCCTTTTGTTAGCTTGATGTAGTGCAATAAATAAGCTTAACCAGATAAAGATAACTACAACTGAGGCAAATACAAGCAACTCAAACCATGCAAACCATGCCCCAGGATGAATATTAAATATGGCTACTTTCTGCAATAAAATTAGCCCGTTAACGATCAATACTACTATCCACATTAGACTAAATTGGCTAATGATGTGGCTCTCTTTTTTAACAACTTTTGCGAGGATGGCAAAGCTTAAAGGCCACAAACAAAAAACCGCTAATTGTCCTAGTTCAGAGGGAAGTGCTTTAATTAAATTGAATTCTTGCACGCTACCTAAGTATTTTGACAGTAACAGAAACCCTAAGAGTACGAAGGATAAACAAATAGCTAAAAAACTTTGATTTAACCAGCTAAGGTCTTCTTCCAATTCGCTTAAAGGCATAGCCTCAGCTAAAGGCACTTTAGTATCAATTATTCTTAAGCGGGTGCGACCGATCTTTATTACATCCTGAGAATTAAGCGTGGCCTGTCTAACAAACTTGTTGTTTACTTTGATGCCATTAGTTGACTGACAATCATTAACCATTAATTTGCCTGATTCTGGGTCGATGGCTACCAACATATGACTGGGACAGACATATGGGTCGTCTAAACGTAAGTCATTATTAAAATCACGGCCTACACACACATAATCTTGTTCAAACTTGTAATGTTTAAGTGGGATGTTTTTTCGAGAAAGCAGCTCTAAAACTATTGCCATTCTATTGAGTCCATAAATTTATGAGTAAATACCAAAGCAGACTCTTTGCTTACTCCTGATAATGTATAGTGACTAATCAGACCTTGATGGGCGTGGTCGAGTGTCGCTGCAACAAATAGTACATCATAGAGTTGGTCGAACTCTTTGTATGCTCTTAGGCACAATAATGTTTTATTAGTAACACCGTTGATATTAGTGACCTTATCTTGCTGACAAATAAAATTTGTTACATCTGTTTTTGATGCAATATTACCTGGGCCTGCGCCCGTAATGCTTTGCGAGTAAAAGTTATAAAAACGATGTTCTCCCAATGATTTACCGTCTAACCATTCAAACTCAACTTCAAGTCCACCAGTACGTAAACCATTATGTAAATATATCTGTTCATCCAACTGACAGCGGTTTTCTACAGACAAATACAATGCCTCTTTATCACTGGTATTCGAGCCACCCCAGCATGAGATAAAGTCAGTTATTTTTGAGGGGATTATCGCTTCTCCTAATTCACTGGTCTCCCAAGGCTGATTATTTAACAAAGAAAAGAGTTTATTTTGATTAGCTAACAGCTGTTCTTCTATACGAGGTTTTAATTGGTCATTATTTAATATGGGCAAATTTTGACTTTGTAACAGTTGCTGTATTTTGGCCAAAGGAATAAGAAAACCAATTTGATTACCCGCCGTTGCCACGTTGACACCCATCACTTCACCAAGCTTATTCACTACTGGACCACCACTCATTCCAGGATTAATTGAGCCAGTAAAATGAATACGTTGATAAAAACTGTTTTTCTTCAATCCGTTAAATGTTCCTGGTACCACTATCATGCCTAAGTCGTGGGGATTACCTAGAGAATAGATAGCACTGCCTTGTAACGGCAGAGACTGTGCAATAGGAAAAGCACTTTCTTGTTCAGATAGTTTCACTTTTCTGACTAAAGCTAAGTCATTAACGACGTCAACATCGACCAGTTGTAGTTGTCCTTCAGAACCGTCATGAGCTAAATATTCAATCCTAAATTTATCAGGGTTATACACATATTCAGATACCACATGATAATTAGTGACTACATTACCTGAGGTGTCAATTTGAAAACCGGATCCAATGGATGATTTATTTCCAGACTCTAACTCTATTATTTTGATTTGATAAAGTGCGGTGCGATATTGCCCAAATAAGTTTTGAGCAGTTTGTTGGCTATGTGCAATCGAGCAGAATATAGACAATACAAGTAGTAAAATTCTCAAATTTCGTGTTCCAGTGACAATTAGCATTAGTAGAACCAACTTTGCGGGGCCACTTTGGCAAGGTTGGCGTGAACATTCAAGTAGTTAACATTCTGTTTACTCTCGACAAAATAGCCTTCATAAGCGATTATTCTCGTAGTTTAAATTGCACAAGCCAATAATGAAATGCTTGATAGTATAAATACTCCTATTCTTTGCAAACAAGTTCCCAGAATAGGTAATAAATTTAGTCAATGGCTGGGTACAGCGGTATTAAAATCGATGGGATGGTCATACAGCGGAACTTTTCCTTGCTGTTCAAAGATGATCATAGGGGTTGCGCCGCATACCTCTAACTGGGATTTTGTATTGGGACTTGCTGTTGCATTTAACTTGCGATTAAAAATCTCTTTTTTTGGTAAGCATAGTCTTTTTATTCCCCCTTTTAGCCGTCTTTTACGACGTTGTGGTGGGATCCCCATTGAACGCAATACAAAACATGGTGTGGTTGATGGCATGGCAGATAAGATGCGAGATGCTAAAAGTATGGTTTTGTGCCTTGCGCCAGAAGGTACTCGCAGTCCAGTATCACCTTGGAAAACTGGTTTCCTACATATTGCTCACAAATCTAACGTACCCGTATTTTTGGTAGCTTTTGATTATAAGAAAAAACTTATCGAATTTGGCCCAATACATAATATAGGTGACAATATACAGTACGAGTTGAATAGGATTTACCTGCACTTTAAACAAGTACAGGGTAAATATCCTGAAAAAATGATTACTAAAATTATCCCCCCTGTGGAGAGAGAGATTGAAAGATAAAGGTTTTACTACCCGACTGGTACACGCAGATAGGTTGTTGAATGCACCTGAAAGTGGCGCTGTACATCAGGCTACTAATAATTCAGTGTTGTTCGAATATAAAGATGCACAAGGTTTGGTGGATGTGTTTCAGGGTAAAAAAGCAGGGCATGTATATTCACGCTCGTCTTCAGGCTCTAATGTTGCGCTACAAAATATACTCACTCATTTGGAAGGTGGGATAGGGGCTGTCACCTTTGCAACCGGTATGGCAGCGATTACTGCAACTATGTTTAGCTTATTCAAAGCAGGCGATCATCTGATTGTTAGTCATTTTCTGTTTGGTAATACCCGCAGTTTTGCTGAAACCATGCAAACATTAGGTATTGAGCTAAGTTTTGTTGATGTGACTGATGTGCAAAACGTGGAAGCTGCGTTTAAAAAGAATACAAAAGCCGTTTATTTAGAAACTATCGCCAACCCTGTTACTCAAGTGGCTGATTTGCGAGCTATTGGGCAATTATGTAAGTCTAAAAAATGCTTATTTATAGTCGACAATACAATGACTCCAGCCAATGTTTTTGATGCTAATTCAGTTTTAGCGTCATTAACTGTAAGTTCTCTAACAAAATATATAGCTGGGCATGGCAATGTTTTAGGTGGTGCAGTAGTTGACACTGGATTGTTTGATTGGGGTAACTTCGAAAACATATTACCTATATACCGTGGAGCAGATGTATCACAATGGGGCCTTATTCAAGTCCGGAAAAGAGGACTCAGAGATATGGGCGGCACGTTATCACCAGATTCGGCTCATGCTATTTCAATTGGTTTAGAAACCCTGGTACTGCGAACCAACAAAATATGTGAAAACGCTATGCGTTTAGCTTCTTTTCTTCATAATCATGTCAACGTTTCAGCAGTTTATTATCCTGGTTTGTCCCACCACCCTCAGCATTTTTTAGCCAAAGAACTGTTTAACGGTTATGGAGGGATACTGAGCTTAGATCTAGCCAATCATATTGATCCGATAAAATTTTTAAATGCACTTAATTTAGTCATCTGTGCCACCCATCTAGGTGATACACGTACCTTAGCTTTGCCGGTTGCTTCTACTATCTATTTCGAAAGTAGTGTCAAAGAAAGACAAGAAATGGGTGTGAACGACAATATGATCAGATTATCGATTGGTATTGAAGATATAGACGATATAATCGCAGACTTTGAATATGCATTGGCTTCGTTTTAGAAGACGGCTCATAAGCTTTGAATTTGAAGTGAAAAATAAAAAACGCGGCATAGTTTGTAGAAAATTTTGTAGGCATTTTTAATTGCTTTAGCATTCACCACAATTTTTATACTAGTATCAGCTATGAGCTGATTTTTCGTTCAGAGTAAATTTGAGGTATATGTCATCTGACATGTCTAGGCTTGTTAAATTTTTGATAGTTGCTCTGAAAGCCGTTGCCCTGAGATTACTAATGTTAGGATAAATGGAGGTTGTGCCAGTCCCATGCCACATTCGAGAAATTTTGCTACTAATCGACAGGTATATTAATAATTCAGTGGTTTTTTTACCAATAAACTAAAACCCTCAAATTGATATGTAAGAATACCTTCACTAAAAACGGTGTTGGTTGTGCGGTTTTTCTGAACTGCCAAAGTTGCAGAACATAATTTGGCAGGTATTGAACTATATTGACTGGCGTGATGGGATTTTATCCAGACCTACGGACATATTTCGTTATTCATAATCCATTCTATAACTCCTATCCAAAGT
>NZ_CAJXPA010000106.1 GCF_913058035.1 uncultured Paraglaciecola sp.
CACCTGTCGAACAGCAATTATTCTCCTCCCTGTCATACGGATGTCATAGAAGTTTAAGAAGATAGTCATTAAAAATAAATAGTTTAAAGTCGAAACACCGACCCTTACAAGTTTTCAGGAGAAAACATGAATTTAAAGTATCCGCTATTGTTGGTAGCTTTGTATGCCTCAGCAGTGCAAGCAAATGATTTAGTTATCACCGGCGTTGTCGATGGCTCATTAAGTGGTGGCCTTCCCAAAGCCATCGAAATATTTGTTATTAATGATATCGCAGATCTTTCAAGTTGCGGTATTGGCGCAGCCAATAACGGTGGTGGCACAGACGGTCAAGAAATCACTTTTAATGCAGGAGCAGCGACAGCAGGAACGTATATATATGTTGCCTCTGAATCGGCACAATTTACTAGCTTTTTTGGCTTCACTCCCGACTATACAAGCAGCTCTGCCTCTATCAATGGCGACGACGCAATTGAGCTGTTCTGTAACGGTGTGGTAGTCGACATATTTGGCGACATCAGTGTTGATGGTACTGGAGAGCCTTGGGAGTATAAGGACGGTTGGGCGGCAAGAGTCGCCGATACTGGCCCTGATGACTCTGTTTTTCAATTTTCTAGCTGGACCTTTAGCGGTACCAATGCCCTAGACGACGAAACTACCAATGCCTCAGCAACCAACCCTTACCCACTGAAATCTTATGCTGATGAAGTTGGTGGCGGTGGCGGTGGTGGTGGTGGTGGTGGTGACGAACCTACTGGCATTATTTGCGGCAGTCCCACTCCCGGTGCTTGCGACGTGGAAAAAGTCGCTGATGCTTCAACATTTGACGCCGCTGTTTATTATGCTGCAGTACAAACTGAAGTAGATGCTAGCAGCCCAGTAAATATCATTAAAACGCTGTTGTCGGAGACTATTACAAGTCCTACCGTTCTTACATATAATCAAGTCTGGACTGCCTTATCTCATACAGATGAAGACCCGGCTGATGCAGACAACATTACTCTTTGGTACACAGGCACGCCACGTGCGAAGAACCTAAATGGTGGCGATGCAGGTACTGATTGGAATCGTGAACATAGTTGGCCTAGCAGTCATGGTTTTGGTGACAGCGCTTTTGAAGCGTATTCTGACATCCATCATTTAAGACCTTCTGATGTTGGTGTTAATGCTACTCGCGGTAACTTAGACTTTGATGACAGCGATAATGCAGTGACGGCTGCGCCCGGTAATTTTGTTGACGGTGATTCATTTGAACCAAGAAACGCAATTAAAGGTGACGTTGCACGTATGATGTTCTATATGGACACCCGTTACGAAAACTTAGGTGATTTAACACCTGATTTGATATTGGTCGATACCTTCACTGACACCGACTCAAATGCGTTAGGCAGGCTGTGTCGTCTTTGGGCATGGCATGTAGCTGATCCAGTCGACGCTTTTGAAGAAGCGCGTAACAATGCAATTTACGAATTCCAAGGCAACCGTAACCCCTTTATAGACCATCCTGAATGGGCTGCGTTGTTTTATACCACTGATGCTTGTGGTGACAGTGACGGCGGTGGCGATAATCCGGCTACCACATCAGGTGTTGTTTTTATCTCTGAATACATCGAAGGCAGCAGCTATAATAAAGCGCTCGAGTTATATAACCCTACTGCTAGCGATATCGACCTGTCAGAAGGTAACTACGTGCTTAGCCGCTACTCAAACGGTGGTACTAGCCCAACAGCGATCAATTTGACAGGCATTATTCCTGCTAATGGCACCTATGTTGTTGCCAACGGAAGGGCAAATGCTGACATTTTAAGTAAATCAGATCAGATATCTGGCAGTATTTCGCACAACGGTGACGATGATTATGTTTTGACTGCTGACGGTACAATAATTGATGCCTTTGGCCAAGTTGGCTTTGATCCAGGCAGTAGTTACGGGAGCGGTGATTCTGTTACGGCTAACAATACACTTATCCGTAACCCTGACGTTTACTCGGGTGATGTTATAGTTGACGATGCATTTGACCCATCAATCCAGTGGACAGGTCTTGGCAACAATATCTCAGACGACTTAGGTATGCATACCGTCGCTCCGCGCAATTTGTTTATCTCTGAATACATTGAAGGCAGTAGCTTCAACAAGGCTATTGAATTATATAATCCGTCTGGAGTATCAGTGGATTTGGAAGCTGAAGGTTACCGTTTAGAACGTTTTTCAAATGGTGGTACATCAGGTTCGGCGCTCAATTTGACTGGTATAGTTGCAGGCGGTGACGTATTCGTTGTTGCCAACCCTAGCGCTATTCAAGATATTTTGGATGAAGCAGATCTTACGTCAGGTACTATTTCACATAATGGTGATGATGCTTATGTACTGTTTAAAGGCGAGAATGTAGTCGATTCATTCGGTCGTGTAGGTGAAGATCCTGGTAGCCGCTGGGAATCAAATGGCGTTAGCACAGCGAATGCAACATTGGTTCGACTGAATAGCATCGGTGAAGGCGATACTATTATTGATGATGAATTTTTACCTGATGCTCAATGGATAGCATTCCCAAGCAATACAAGTAGCGAGTTAGGTTCACATCAATTTGGTGGCGGAGGTGGCGAAGAACCAGGCGATTGTTGCGACGAGACCACGCTTATTCATGACGTCCAAGGAAATGGTGATGTTTCTCCTGTAGACGGTGATACGGTTCTTATTGAAGGTATCGTGACTGCTTCTTCTTCAGGTATCAGCGGTTTCTTTGTACAAGAAGAAGATGCAGACTCGGATGCGGACCCCTCTACTTCAGAAGGCGTTTTTGTCTTCTACGAAGGTGATTTGCCAGCTGTTGGTAGCCTTGTGAAAGTGATTGGTGATGTATCAGAGTTTTTTGAACGTACTCAGTTAACGGCCACCCAAGCGCCTGAAGTCATTAGTACTGGGAACGCTGGACCTTCAGAGTCAGCCCTATCTCTACCTTTTACAAATGCAGCACAAGTTGAATCTTTAGAAGGTATGCTAGTGTCAACGTCGCAAGCTTTAGTTGTCACCGATAACTATACTTTGGGACGTTTCGGCCAAGTAACTTTGTCAACGGAACGTTTATTCGTGCCTACTAACGTATTTGTCCCTGGTTCAGATGAGGCGAATAACTTAGTAGTGACAAACGCGCTTAACCGTATATTGTTAGATGACGGTGATAGCACCCAGAATCCAGAGATTGTTGTGTTCCCCACTGGCGGATTGTCTGCGTTTAATACTTTGCGAATGGGCGATACAGTAGCGTCACTAACAGGTGTTGTTGACTTTTCCTTCGGTGATTACCGCGTTATACCTACTCAAGAGCCAACATTTGTAGCCACCAACCCTCGCTCTGGCGAACCTGATCTGAACTTAGGTAATTTGAAAGTAGCTAGCTTAAATGTGCTTAATTACTTCAATAATATTGATGATTCTGGGAGTGTTTGTGGCCCAACTGCAAGTTCTAGCTGCCGCGGTGCGGACAGTGATTTGGAATTTGAACGTCAAAAAGCAAAAACAGTGGCTGCCATTGTAGCAATGGACGCCGATATTATGGGTTTAATGGAAATCGAAAATAACGGTTTTTCTGAAGGCTCGGCCATTGCTGATTTGGTTGCAGGGATCAATGCCGTTATGGGTGCGGGTACCTATTCTATTGTTGACCCTGGCGCGGCTATAGGCTCAGATGCCATTACCGTCGCGTTTATGTATAAATCGAGTGTGGTATCACTTACTGGCGTACCACAAATTCTAGATAGCAGTAACTCTACCACTGACGAAGATGATGTACCGTTGTTTAATGATGGTAAAAATCGTCCTTCTTTAGTTCAGGAATTTGCATTGCTTGAAAATGGTGAAACACTTGTCATCAGTGTTAATCATTTAAAATCTAAAGGTTCAGGTTGTGGTGTTGGTGATGATGATACCACTACCGGTCAAGGTAACTGTAATCTGACTCGTACACTTGCTGCACAGGCGCTAAGTGCATTTCTAGAAGATCAGTACCCTGATACCGCTACGTTAATCATTGGTGATTTAAATGCTTATGCGAAAGAAGATCCTATTAGTGCATTAGAAGGAGCGGGTTATACCAACCTAGTGAATTATTTTGGTGGTGATGAAGCGTATTCATATAGCTTTAGAGGCCTTTTAGGTTATTTAGACCATGCGTTAGCTAATAATAAAGCTTTGGCTAAAGTGGTTGACGTGACTGAGTGGCATATCAACGCTGATGAGCCGATTTCTCTTGATTATAATGTTGAGTTTAAAACACCTGATAATGTCACTGATTATTACGCAGATGACGCATACCGTATGTCTGACCATGATCCCGTTATTGTTAGTTTGAATTTGAAAGCTGACTTAGTGATTGGTGACTATGATGGTGACGGCGATTTAGATCGAATCGATCTTCGCGCCATGATTGTTGCACTAAGATCAGGTGAAGTTTTAAATCCTGCTTTTGACGTGGATGGCAACGGTATTGTGACTGTTAGAGATGTGTTGTCATTAATAAGACAGTGCACAAGAGCGCGATGCGCGACTGAATAGCATTAATTTCAGTTACTAAAAAAGGCGCTTTCATAAGCGCCTTTTTTTTCTTTATAATCGTCATCCAACGACGTTAGACTATTGTTATAAATTTTGACTTAAATAAAGACGCTGTGGTAACTATTGTAACTATTGTAACTATTATTGATGTTAGATAACAATGTAGCTATCAGTAAAGTCGTATAAGTAAAACCTTATAAGTAAGCATAACTGTTAATGAACTGAGAGATTTGATGCATTTGACTTCGATTTTAATACATCAATTTTTAGTTATGATGCTGCAACGTTAATGAGTCAAGTATTTTAGGTGTATCTATTTTTTTGGTTAATGAAGTCACAGATTTTGTGGCTCTAAGGCTTGTACTTATGATGTCTGTTCAGAACGTGGATTATTTGCTCGTTTTGACTTAACAATATTAAGTTAGGGAGCCACTACATTTTTAACAGGAGATGCGCTGCGAGTTGAATTTGTTAACTCTATGTCAGCTGTTGATAAAAGCGTTAACTAAAGAGTGAACGTATCGACTCCAGCTACTCTAGGCATAGTTGCAAAAGTTGCAAAAGTTGCAAAAGTTGCTTTTGCTCGATTTCGCCGTTCAGCGTAATTTCTTAAATTATTAAAAAGGCGGTTGATACCCCTATCAACCGCCTTTAATCTATCTACTTTTTCTGTTTTTAAGCTTTTCGACTATTGATAATCAAATTCCATATCAGTCACAGCCATCAAATCTTCTGCGTCATTAAACAAGTTTTCTTTAAAACCGTTTTTTCTAGGTAACATTCTTTTCATATAAAAAGCGCAGGTATTGGCTTTGCCTTTTCTGATGGTGTCGTTGTCTGAATGCTCCGCTGTATCGGCCATACTTAACCATAGAACACCTATTAAACAATAAGAACTGTAATGCATGTAGTCATATGCTGCCCCTGACAAATCTAGAGCATTAAGTGTCATAAGTTGCTTGGACGTTTCATTCCATTCATTTAGTAGGTCATGGGCTTGAGTTTTATATTCAGCATTACCGATATTACCCACCATAATAGAGAATAACTCATAAGTACTGGCCAACATATGTCCGTTATCTCGGACCAACTTACGGTTGATTAAATCTACAGCTTGGATACCGTTAGTGCCTTCATACAACTGAGTAATACGGCTATCGCGAACCAGCTGCTCCATGCCCCATTCACGAATATACCCATGACCACCAAACACTTGAATACCTAAGTTACTCAGTTCCTCACTCATATCGGTCATAAAACCTTTACAAATAGGGGTCAAAAACTCGATTACTTGTTTGGCTTTATGGGCTCGCGGTGGCTCAGCATATTTTTCAATATCCATTTGAGTTGCGTACAACAATGATAAAGCTCTAGCGCCTTCGGTTAAGGACTTTTGGGTTAACAACATGCGGCGTACATCTGGCTGATGCATAATTGAATCAGCTTTTTTATCAGTTTGTTGAATACCTTGAGGGGAGCGCGATTGTAATCTATCCCTTGCATAGGCTAAAGCACCTTGAAAAGACGCTTCACTGATACTCAACCCTTGTAAGCCTACTTGAAAACGAGCGTCGTTCATCATGGTGAACATACAGGCTAATCCTTTATTTTCTTCGCCTATTATCCAGCCCTTAGCATCATCAAAATTCATAACGCAAGTAGGGCAAGCTTTGAGGCCCATCTTTTTCTCGATACTGCCTACTGATAAAGTATTCGCTTGTGTTATTTTCCCTGCATCATCAAGCAACATTTTAGGCACTAAAAATAAGCTGATACCTTTCACACCCGCAGGTGCATTGGGTAATCGGGCGAGGACTAAGTGAACAATATTGTCTGTCCAATCTTGGTCGCCACCTGAAATGAATATTTTGCTTCCGGTTACCGCATAACTACCATCGCCATTGTCTTTAGCTTTGCTGGTTAATAAACTCAAATCAGAGCCTGCATGTGGCTCTGTGAGGTTCATGGTGCCTGTCCATTCACCTGATATTAACTTGGGTAAATATTGCGCTTTTAGGTTATTGCTGCCATGTTTGTCTACTGCCAGTATGGCACTTTCTGTTAATACACTAATAAGTCGCCAACTAAAGTTGGCAGAACTCAGCATTTCGTGAACAGGTATAGCCATTGAATTAGGTAAATCTTGACCATCGTAATCAGCATTTCCCAGCATGGCATTCCAGCCATTGGCAATATAATCTTTGTATGCATCGGCGAAACCGTCTGGAGTGATCACTTTTTTGTCCACTAACTTACTGCTTTGTTCATCACCACTGCGATTTAATGGGGCAATTACTTCTTCAGCAAACTTGGCACCTTGATTTAATATTTCGTTGACAAGATCTTGATCATAATCTTCTAACCCTAATTTTTGATAATGTGCAGACAGGTTTAACCAGTCATGTAATATAAATTGCATGTCTTTTAATGGAGCTGTGTACTGAGGCATGTAAAGGATCTCTAAAAATCTAATATTGTAGGGATTATACCGTTATTTATAGGTTTTGGTTGCTAAAAGTCGCGTTATGACTATTAAAAGTGTTGATGTGACATTAGTCATTTTATGAATGATCGCTGCTTTTAGCCGACGTTGTGATAAGTTTATTCTAATTGATTGAACGCTTTTCGCACATCAATCAAATTGATGTCGTCTACCCAATGGTGCTGCTGTGTATCAAATGGGTCAACCAAAGCAATATTACTTGTTTTGCGTTTGGCCCACGATGGCACCGGGAATCGCTGCAATTGGCGAGAATAGTCATCTGTTAGTTTGCATGCAAAATATTGGGTTTTGTTTGGGGCAGTAAATAGTAACTTACCGACTTCAACATTTAGTCCCGTTGATTTCCAAACTGCTCGATGAGCAGTGCATTGTGCACTGGTTGATGTTTGTTGTTTATGGGTGGGTAAGTCCCAACCATCATCACCATGGTTTTTAATTACTAAGAGTTGAACGTTAGATTTTATAAGACAGGCTGCTACTGAGGGCTTAGTTTGTGTATATACTATGTTCGTTCGGCACATCGGGTCAGCGGGGACGTTTTTATTGCACCCGAATACAAAAATTGTTGCGGCTATTAATAATCTGTTCTGCAAAATGTTTCGCACACTGGTGGTATTGACACGAGTTATTATCACATCAATTTTATGATTCGCCATAATTAATTGTAGAGGCTAGTGATTTTTAATTACTTCAAAGTTCTCATTAAGTTTTATATTTACATAGGTCACCAAATGTCAAAAGGGTTAAAATTTTCTCCTCTGTTAATTGCTGTTATATTATGTTTTTGTTTAGTGGTGTTTTTGTATTTACCGAAGAACGTGTCTGAGCCAATTAAACAAGCCAATGCCACTTTAGTGAAGGTGCATCGCACTGCTGAAGAAGAGTTTGAGGTAATTGTTGAAGCTTTGGGCACAGGAAGAGCAAATGAGTCTGTACTTATAACAACACAAACATCTGATATTGTTTATAAAATAAATTTTGACGATGGTGATAAGGTCAAGGCTGGCCAAATATTACTAACATTAATTGATTTAGAAGAAAAAGCGCGATTAGCGGCGTTAGACGTTGATTTACAAGAAGCCAACCGCCAACTAAATCGAGTCACCAACCTAGCTAAAAACAATGTTGCGTCTGAACAACTACTAGACGAGCAACAAGCCGAAGTGAATGCACTCATAGCTGAAATGAATGTATTAAAAACTCAAATGCGAGCACTTGAAGTAAGGGCACCTTTCGATGGTTTATTAGGATTACGACAAGTCAGTGTTGGGGCTTTAGTTAGGCCAGGTGATGCCATTACCACCTTAGATGACTTATCTATTATTAAAGTCGATTTTAATATCGCCGAGGTTCACTTGCCTAGTTTGGCCATTAACCAAAAAATTCGTGCCACTTCCATTGCTTACCCGGATGAAATATTCGAAGGAAAAATAGTGAGTATTGGTTCTAGGGTCGACCCTGCGACACGAGCTATACAAATTCGTGCCAATATCAACAACCAAGATTTTAAATTACGCCCAGGTATGTTGTTACAAATAAATTTACAGAAAAAATTATTAACTACTCTGGTGCTTCCTGAGGCCAGCTTAGTTCCAGTAGAAGAAAAACATTTTATATTTGTAGTTAACGATGGTGTAGCAACAAGGAAACAAGTACAGATAGGTTTACGTAAGCCCGGTATTGTACAAATTGTATCGGGATTGAAAAAGGGTGAAGAGGTCGTGATTGAAGGAGCTCTCAAATTGAGAGATGGATCAAAAGTTAACGTTCTGAATGCCGATGAGATAGATGATTTAGGTGAGATAAGGGAGTAGATTATGTTTCTTTCAGATGTCGCAGTTAAACGTCCTGTTTTCGCATCGGTTGTTAATTTGTTACTAGTGGTCTTTGGAATAGTGTCAATTAGTTTACTGTCATTACGCGAATACCCTGATATCGATCCTCCCATCGTCTCTATTAATACTAATTATCCAGGTGCTTCAGCATCAATTGTAGAAACCCGTATCACACAGTTAATAGAAGAGCGCATTAGTGGCATCGAAGGTATTAAAAATATTGAATCCAGCAGTCGTAATGGCCGCTCATCTATCAGTATTGAATTTGACTTATCAAGAGATATTGATGCAGCATCGAACGATGTCCGAGAAAGGGTTAGCCGAGTATTAAACAACCTGCCTGACCAAGCTGAACCACCTGAAGTGTCTAAATCCAACTCAGACGAGGACGTCATCGTTTGGTACAACTTACGCAGCGATAACCTATCAGTCATGGAATTAACAGACTATGCAGATAGATTTGTTGTTGACCGTTTATCGGTTGCAGAAGGTGTTGCTCGTGTGCAATTAGGCGGTGGCCGAAGATATGCAATGAAGGTGTGGTTAGATAGAAACGCTATGGCTGCTCGAGATATTACTGTTACTGATATCGAGAATGTAATACGTTCTGAGAACGTTGAATTACCCGCTGGTGAAGTGGAATCTATTGACCGAGATTTTGAAGTCCGAGTGGCCAGAAGTTTTCTTAGTCCTGAAGATTTTGCGAATCTAACCGTAAAGGCAAGCGCCGATGGCTATTTAGTTAAATTAAAAGAAGTCGCAAGAGTTGAGTTAGGAGCTGAAGACGACGAAACGGAGTTTCGTGGTGGCGGTGTAAACATGATTGGTTTAGGTATTGTTAAACAATCAAAGGCTAATACACTGGAAGTGGCAAGAGCCGCAAAAGCTGCAATTCAACTTATCGAACAGACGCTGCCAGACAATATTTTTATTGTTCCAAGCTATGACTCCTCGGTGTTTATTGAAGCGTCAATAAATGAAGTGTATGAAACCTTAGCGATTGCTATTTTGATGGTAGTGTTAGTTATTTATGTGTTTTTAGGTAATATTCAGGCGACGCTTATCCCCGCAGTCACGGTACCTGTGTCTTTGGTTTCAGCTTTTATTGTTATGTATGCGCTGGGCTTTTCGATTAATTTATTAACCTTGTTAGCAATGGTGCTAGCGATAGGTTTAGTGGTAGATGATGCCATAGTGGTGTTAGAAAATATTTCTCGACGAATAGAAATGGGCGAACCACCCATTTTGGCTGCCTACCGAGGGGCAAGAGAGGTCGGTTTTGCGGTAATTGCAACAACATTAGTTTTAATTTCTGTGTTTGTACCCTTAGTATTTTTGCAAGGTAATATTGGACGATTATTCACTGAGTTTGCTTTGGCTATCGCTGCAGCTGTGGCTTTTTCTAGCGTTACTGCCTTAACATTGTCACCGATGATGTGTTCTAAGCTGTTGAAAAAACGTACAAAACCTTCAGGATTTGCATATTGGGTGGATACCAAGTTTAGAAAAGTTGAACAGGGTTATTTCAACGGCTTAGGCACCACGCTACATCAACCTTGGTTGATGAGTTTACTAGTGATTGGCAGCATAATAGCCTTGTTTAAACTCGTCCAAGTTATACCCGGTGAATTTGTACCTAAAGAAGACAGAGGCAACTTTTTCATACTTATGCAAAGTGCAGAAGGCTCAAGTTTTGAGAGCAATGCCGCCAATTTGAAAAAGATAGAACACATACTGCTACCTTACACAGAAACAGGTGAGGCTAACCGTATTATTGTTCGTACTCCTGGTTTTGGTGGCACTGCCGGTATTGCTATTGTAGGCACACCTATTGGTCCAGATAAAACAGGGTCGACCTTCGATTTAATGGATGAAATCAGCGGAAAGTTAGTGAATATCCCAGATGTTACAGCCTTTGCGGTGATGAGAAGTGGTATTGGCGGGCGTGGCCTTGGCCGACCGGTGCAATTTGTGTTGCAGGGAAATACTTATGAAGAGTTAGTAAAATGGCGAGACATTGTATTAACCAAGGCCAGAGAAAACACAAACTTGATCCGGATTGATTCTGATTATAAAGAAACTTGGCCTCAACTGTTGGTCAATATTGATAAGAACCGAGCCGCAGATTTAGGCGTATCAATTAGTGATATAGGTCGCACACTTGAGACCATGCTAGGTCAAAGACGTGTATCAACGTTTCTTGATAAAGGTCAAGAATATGATGTGATCATGGAAGGTTGGGAAGCCGACTATCGAAGTCCTTCGAGCATTGAGAATATTTATGTGCGTTCGTCTCAGTCTAATCAACTAATCCCCTTAGACAACTTATTAACTGTAAGTGAAAACGCTACCTCATCAAGGCTCAACCGATACAATAGAATGCGCAGTATTACTATCAGTGCCAACCTTGCTGATGGTTACACTGTAGGTGAAGCATTAGAATATTTACGAAGTATTGTTGAAACTGAATTGCCTGACGAAGTGGCTATCGATTACAAAGGTGAATCTCAGCAGTATCAAGAATCAGGCGGCTCAATCTTATTTATTTTCGCATTAGCTCTGGCTATTACTTATTTGGTTCTAGCTGCGCAATTTGAAAATTGGATCCACCCTTTGGTTATCATGTTAACGGTGCCTTTGGCTTTAGTTGGCGCGTTTATCGGTTTATATTTTTCTGGGATGACTTTGAATATATACAGCCAGATAGGACTGGTGATGTTAATTGGCTTAGCTGCCAAGAACGGTATTTTAATTGTTGAGTTTGCCAATCAATTACGAGATGCGGGAGTGGAGTTTGAAGAGGCGCTTCGTAAAGCGGCAACACAAAGGTTACGGCCTATTGTGATGACCGGTTTTACGACTATCTTTAGTTCGCTACCATTGGTTTTAGCCACAGGTGCTGGTGCAGAGAGCAGAACAGTGATCGGCATGGTGATATTCGCAGGTGTGACAGTTTCAGCTTTCTTAACTTTGTACATTGTTCCGACTGCCTATTATCTACTTGCTAGGAATACGGGGTCACCTAATGCGCGGACTAAACAAATAGAAGATTTAGAAATTAGCATGCCTTATCGTAAGGGCGATGATAGTTAACAGCTATAGATTAGTATTTGTGGAGCTTTGTTGATTTTTGATGATGTTGGTTAGTCCAAACTTATATCAGCAATCAAGAGGCAAAGTATTACCATTGCTACGAACCATATTAGTAGGGCCATGATATTAGTTTTAGATAAAGGACTTAGCTGACGGACAAAAAGCCCTTCCTTTTGTCCGTCGCTGAACACCATGTAACTCAATCCAGTAACAACCAACGTACAAATAAAGCCACTCACATTCCACCAGAACCAAAACACCATTGGCATGAAAAGCCATAGGAATACGTTGACCAATACACCACAAACAATGCCCAGATTAATATGATTAGAGGTGATGTGTTGAGTGCAAGTGGCAACTAAAAAAGTGGCTAAAACAGGGCCATAAAAAACCGAACCCACCTTGTTAATAGCTTCTATGATTGTTGGAGCGATATCGCCTGCAAAAAAAGATAAAGTGAGAGTGATAAATCCCCAAAACAGTCCAGCAATTTTTGCCGCTTTTACTGATGCACTGGGTGATAACTTATTCGCTGATAAACGACAATAATCTTCTACTGAAACTGCGGATAAGCTGTTTATTGCCGAGCTAAGAGACGACATGGCAGCAGCTAAAATAGCCACAAGCAATAGTCCTAATACACCATTGGGTAAATAATTAATGATAAATATTGGCATTAACCAATCTGGGTGTCCAGTAGGTATTTGTGCCATAAATTCTGGGGTATGCACAGCTAAAGTCCCTATTACTAGACCTGCTGAGCAATAAATTAGAGTAATCGGAAACCGTAAAAAACTTGCCGCTAAAATGATTTTTTTGAGGTCGGTAACACTTCTAGCAGATAACGAACGTTGGGCTTCGGATTGGTCACAGCCATAATATGATGCGTATAAGATTATACCGCCGAACAACATAGGCAATAGACCAAAGCCCTCGCCATCAAAGCCATTTGATGCGGTTTTGAGGGTAGTGAGTCTTTCAGTATCGACAAGCTGAAAAAATTGTTGCCAGCCACCTATATGATACAAACCAAACCCCAAGCAAACCAGCGCACCTATAACAATTAAACACATTTGGGTGGCGTCACCATAAACAACTGCTTTCATTCCTCCTTGTAAAGAATAGATGATGGTGATCACACCAATCAGCCCAACACTTTGCCAAAAAGCTAGACCCATGGTGCTTTGTAAAATAAGAGATATAGCATAAATCATAATGGCAGTGGCAAATGAACGACTTATTTGAAACACAATACTGATTAAAAGACGTGTTGTTTGACTAAAGCGTTGCTCAAGAAAATCATACACACTCAGCACCCCTGAGCGATATAATGCGGGCAATATCCAATAAAGTAATAATAGCATAGCCAAAGGTAAGGCTAACTCGTAAGACAACCACACCATGCCACCACCTTCTCGCAAACCAACAAATGCAGGTGCCGAAATAAAGCTTACGGCTGACAATTGAGTCGCCATGATAGACAAAGACAAAGGTTTCCAGCCAAGCGAACGGCCTGCTAAAAAATAATCTTGTTTTGATGCTTGTTTACGGAACACAAACCCCATCAGCAATAAACCAATCAGGTAAATAGCGACTATCGCATAATCTAGACTATTCATTAACTAAACTGCTCATAACTTACACTATCCTTATGCGTACCTAACACTCGATATTGATTTACCATACAAAATTTTACAGACAAAAAAAAGCCTTAGTATTCTTTAAGGCTTTTATTCAAATTTTAGTTTTTTGTTTGTTTATCTGTCTTAGAAATCTGTTGTGACTTTAAACCTTTGAGCTAACGCAGTTTGCATAGTTCTTGGTGAAGTGCAGTGAATGAAATTTACGGTCCTATTTACGGTCCTATTTACGGTCATATTCACGGTCATATTGAGCAGTGATGAAAAATGATATAAATTCGGACTCATAATTTGTTATTAATATTGTTTGTCTATGCGCACAAAGCTATTCGCTAAATAAATCATACGGATTTTATCTTGTGCTTGAAACCGCATAGCTGGGTCAAAATCTTGAACCACCATGTACTCACCATCATTATCTGTACTGATCATCAACTCAACTAATTGAATCGTTACCTGTTTGGATTGTGATGAACTGTTATTGGCCATCGAACCGCCTAACATGGCACCTAATATAGTACTCAGGGCTCTGCCACTTCCACTACCAAATTGATTACCTATGCTGCCACCAATTAGCGCACTACCAAACACTTTCCAATCTTGATTGCGGTCTTGTGTTAATTCTGATTCAGTTATTTGACGTACTGAGGAAATACTACCAAAAAGTACTTTTTCAACTGGAACCGCCTGATTACGGTCATAATCTGCAGAGGCTTTGGGCATATACACTGCCAACAGTATAAGAAAAACTAACAGTGCCTTCATACATCTATCCTCACGATCGGTTAATGTTTGCAAATTTACAAACTCATAACAAAAATCTAAACTTACCAGCCTAATAATTGTTTATTACTAGTTTTACGAATTTCAGTTTCATCTGCCCATTCAACTAAGCCGCTTTCTAGGTCCATTAAGCGCATAGTAAATTTGTAATACACATCTGATTTATCTGCATTAGTTTTGACTATGCTGGCTAAGTTGCCATACAACATATACTCAGCACCCACTTGTTTACCAAATTGAACTGCTTTGCTTGGGTTGACTAAGTCACTTTCATTTTGATAGCTGAGCTGTTCACGCACTGTATTCACTTTCGTCATATCCACAAAGCGAAACTTGCCGGAACGTAATAATTGGGTTGAAATTGAATCAGTAAGTGATTCGGTATCAATATGTTCACTGGTTTTATTCTTAACAGTATCAACAAACACAATGGGACGCTTATTAGCCGTCATAGTTCCGACTACTGGGGATTGAACGAGTGAATCCGTCATCTGATCAGCAATCTTTTGCAGATCAGTAGAACCAAAATTTATATCAGTGGTTTCAATTGCGTTAGCATCACCATAACTCACTATCGTCTTATTAGCACAACTCGTCAGTAGACTTATTGATAACCCTATGACGCTCACTAGAAGTAATTTTTTCATTAATTTATCCTTTATTCATACGCTATCGGTCTTTTTGTTTATCGCAAAACAAGCGACTCGTTTTTAAATAATACTGATTTGTATTTGGGCACTATAGGCATCGATATCAATGGCGACAGCAATCAATTTTAATCTCTATTTTAAACTATTATGTTGAAAGTCAGTTTGTCTTAGATCAGCCCACATCAAAGTTGAGTAACCTTATGACTTTGAAAGTTTCCAATAGTTGTAAAATTTATCAAACTAATACGCTTAGCCAAGATATTAACTTCAATCAACTTGGTTTTACCAGCAAGGTGAATTTCTATCGTTTGTTTGCCTGGAGGTAATGACAACCGTAATATTTGCACTTCATCGGGTAAGGTTAACCAACTTCGTGTATCAGCTTGTTCTGAAGCAACGTTATACAGAACGGCAAGTATATTGCCAACATCGCCCCCTTTTTGACTCATAGTATTACGTAACTTTTCTTTTGCTATTAATCGCAGGGCTTGGCGTGTAACTAAACTAGGCATTTGATCTTGTAATTGTTTAGAAGCAACAGATTGTAGTCTTACAATTTGTTGCGATGTATAAATTTTTTCAGCTAGATTGATTGTTACGGCTGGATAATTTTTAAGTGGACCATTATATACAGGTAAAGCAAAACTATAGAATCGGGGCTGATTAACACCATTAAATATTGGCAAGTCAATGGAGATTTCTTGTTTGGGACTAATCACACCGTTTTCGAGTAAAATAACCAATTCTCCACTATTGGTTATTTTAGATACTTGGTAAGACCCGTATTTAGCTGTAAATAATGCAAGGTCATCTTTCATACCAAGTTGGGTTGCTAGGCGAAGTACATCCTGTTGCAAGTAATGATTGTTTGGGTAAATCTCCAATGCACGTTTGTAATCAATATAGGCATCATTATCCTGTAAAACGGCTTCATACAATAAACCTGACAAATAAAAAGTATAAGCATTTTGGAAACCGTTTTTAATATCACCTATCATTGCTGACATAGACGGATACACCTGGTCTAAAGATTTTTTATCAAAGTTCAAACTGCTTTTATCAAGATCTTGCTGATTTTCTATTAAGGCATTCTCTTGCACTAAGTTTGCGCGGCGTACTTCAACTAACGCGCCTTCAAGCTCGCCTAAAAACAAGTAATTTAAGGCTTGATAAGTGTGCAGCATGGTTTGCTCATAACTTGCAACTTTGTAGGCAATCACATTG
>NZ_CAJXPA010000107.1 GCF_913058035.1 uncultured Paraglaciecola sp.
GTTTTAGGCCCAACTCATGAAGAAGTTATCACCACATTAGTCAAAAACGAAGTGAACAGCTACAAACAACTACCGCTTAACTTATATCAAGTACAAACCAAATTCCGGGACGAAATCCGCCCTAGATTTGGCATTATGCGCAGCCGAGAATTCATCATGAAAGATGCCTATTCATTTCACATCGATCAAAGCTGCTTAGAAACGACATACCAAAACATGTATCAAACCTATTGCAATATTTTTGAACGTGTTGGTTTAGATTTTCGTCCAGTAATTGCTGATAACGGCTCTATTGGTGGTAATGCCTCTCATGAATTTCATGTATTAGCAGAATCAGGCGAAGATGATATAGCGTTTAGTAATGGCTCTGACTATGCTGCCAACATTGAAATGGCGAGTGCCCTAGCGCCAACTGGTGAGTGCCCTTTAGGTACTCAAAACTTAGAAAAAGTTGCTACGCCACAACAAAAAACCATCGAAGCAGTTTCAGCATTTTTAGGGGTGGCTGCTGGACAATCGGTTAAAACGCTTATTGTATTAGCTGAACCAGACAAAAAAGGCAAACATGGATTAGTTGCATTAGTATTGCGTGGTGATCACCAACTTAACGAAGTCAAAGCGGAAAAACTCGCTGGTGTATTTACACCGCTTACCATGGCAAGTGAACAACAGATAGAAGATACGCTGCACTGTACCATCGGTTCACTTGGACCGGTTGGCATCACAATACCAGTAATCGTTGATGCTAGTGCCGCTCATCTAGCTGACTTTGTCTGTGGGGCTAATGAAGAGGGTTTTCACTATACAGGTACAAATTGGTCAAGAGATACAGCTGAATTTGAAATTGCGGATATTCGTAATGTAATAACAGGTGATGTATCGCCAGACGGAAAAGGTACTCTAGAAATTAAACGTGGTATCGAAGTAGGCCACATATTTCAACTAGGCGATAAATACTCACAGGCCATGAACTGCGGTGTTTTAGACGAAAATGGAAAACACAAAATACTAAATATGGGCTGTTATGGTATTGGTGTATCTCGCATAGTAGCTGCAGCAGTTGAGCAAAACCATGATAAATATGGGATCATCTGGCCTGACGCTATCGCACCTTTTAGAGTGGCCATTGTTCCGATGAATATGCACAAATCACCACGCGTTGAAGAAATAGCCGAATCTTTATATGCTCAATTAACTGAAGCAGGTGTTGAAGTATTATTTGATGATAGAAAAGAACGTCCGGGCGTCATGTTCAATGATATGGAGCTTGTTGGTATACCTCACACAATAGTGATAGGTGAGCGTAACCTTGACGAAAATAAAGTAGAAGTGAAAAATCGTCGTAGCGGTGAAAAAAAGCTGGTTGAAATTGAGCAATTAGTCGAATTTATTGTTCACTTATAAGTCTTTAATAAACATCAAAAAGCACCTTAATCAAAAAGCACCTTAGAGGTGCTTTTTGATTATATAAAACGACATCATATCAACTTATATCCTTACATACCTTTGCTCATGATTTTATACTAAATAGTTCATTTTCAGTGGTAAAATCTAATATGATAAATGCAAGTAGCTTATAAAGAGACCTTCAATGCAAGTGACCTTCTTCGGTGTACGCGGCTCCTGCCCTGCTCCCGGTCCTAATTTTATCAAATATGGTGGCAATACAGCTTGTGTACATGTTTGTTTAGATGATGGAACCGATATTATTTTAGATGCTGGCACAGGTATAAAAAATCTGGGTCAAGAGCTAATAAAAAAAAATGACGACATTCACCTTTTACTCTCTCACAACCACTGGGATCATATCCAAGGCTTTCCTTTCTTTGCGCCTATTTATCAACCTGACCGAAATATATTTATTACACCTGGTCAGACAAGTTTAAACGCAGACTATGCGATTCTTGAGCAAATGAGTGGCAGCTACTTCCCGGTAGATTACAAAACATTACCATCTAATATTCAAATTATGTCACAACCCAAAGAGGTCAATAATTGGAAAGTTGGTGAAGCAAAAATTAGTCGCTTGGCAATGAATCATCCTGGCAGCGGTAGTTCGTTTTGTATAGAAGCTGATGGCAAAAAAGTCGCTTACATTACTGATAACGAGTTATACCCTCCCTACAAAAAAAACACTGACTTTTTAGACTGGGTAGATTTTAGCCGTAACGCAGATTTAATTATTCATGATGCTCAATATATGATTGCCGATATGCCTACTAAGCTAGGATGGGGTCATTCAGTAGCCGAGGAAGCGGTGAAATTAGCAATGGGTAGTCGAGCAAAACGAATGGCCCTATACAGCCACGACCACATTCGTACAGATGATGAAATTACAAACATAGAAAGTCATTGCCATGAGATAATTGAAATTTGCGGTGCAGACTTAGAACTTTTTGCCGCAGCGGAAGGTTTGACTCTTAAACTATAGAAGTAGTTTTTGTAAGGGTATTTTTTATTTCCAATAATAATATTGTCTAACGCTTCAATAATAACTTGTCAATGTTATCTGTAGTGGATGGTATACCGTTAGGTAAGTCACCACTTTTCAGTAATCACTCGAAAAATCCTGTAAAACACATTTAAAAACATGAGGTCAATATAAATTACCTAATAACATCCCCAATATCAATAGCACTCTGGACATGTCAACTTTACTCAAAAGTTTTACTCAAAAGTGAGGAATTAATCTTCAATTCGCTATTTTTTGTCACGTTGCCCTGCGCTTTGCTATCAACAAAGCCACTACAATCAACAACGAACCGAGTGTAAGCCTTACAAGTTCTTCCATTGTTCCTCCGTTGGCTTCACCAAAAATAAACAAGGAGGCAAACATAGCCATTGGTACGACAGCATTATTAGATGTTGCAAGCACGCCTACGCTCGTTTGGGTTGCACCTTTATTCCAAAAAAAGAAACCAAGCCCAGATGCAACCACTCCAAGATAAACGAGGACGAGCCACTGAGTTGGCGTTGCACTAAATGGAATGGGTGGCTGCTGAGAAATTAACAAAGTAGCAATGCTAGTAAAAGCGGCGGCTCCTAGATATAAAAACCCAAATACTGCGCCATGACTGATGTGAGGTCTAGCCCTCTTCCAATCACGATAATAGACTTGTCCAAAAGCAAAAGCCATATTAGATATTTGCATAAGGCCAAACCCTAACCAAATATCGTTTGAGTCACCATTGTCCATTTTTATAACCGCGGCGCCAAAAACAGAAAGCAGGGTGGCCAACAAATACCAAGGGGTAAAACAATGCTGACGAAGATCGTTGATAATGACGATATAAAGTGGTGTAAGCACACTAAATAACGCGACCAGATGTGATGGCAGAAAACGAAAAGCTGAAAGATAACAAATGTACATAACGCCAAACTGAACGGCACCAATAAGCGTGAGTTGCCATTTTTCCTGCCAACTGGTGTGACAGAGTTTTATAAACGGAATAAAAATCAAAAGTGCAAGCAGCAGGCGAGTATCAGCTATTTGAAGAGGGTCGATACCTTTAAGCGTGTTACCAATGAGCCCAAAGGAAAAAGCCCAGATAAGTGTTGTGATCAACAAATAGATCATTCAAAAAACCTCACATAATTAATTTTAATTGGTATGTATTGTTCAGATACCACTTCATTACTCAAACTATGAATAAGTAATGCATAATAAAGTTCTTTCAGCCCAAATCTTAGCTGCTCACGATGACTAACTAACAAATGGGCGCCTGAATTTGAGCAACATGGCAGCATTAACTTTTACCAGTTATAAGTAACAGTGGCTGTGTACTGTTCTCCCCGTCCTGGTGTTCCAGGGATCTCTTCAAAAGACTCATCCCAAAGATTGTCCGCAGCAAAAATGATATCCAAACCTTGGAATTGGGAAGGAGAGACTTTTAAAGTAAGATGAGTGAAAAAAGCATCGTCGCCATCGTTTCGTAGAATGTTTTGTTCCTGTCTGCGCCACTCGTTATCGACGCGGATTTCAACGTTGTCAGTAAATTGCCAAATGGCACCAAACGTTAGGCGATGGTCTGGGTAGTTCAATGCGTAAAAGCTAGCATCGATATCCACGGCGCCATAGTCTTCAGATTTATCGAGGAATGTATAACTAGTGATAATCTCTGCGTTTGCCAAACGAGTGGTCGCGAGTAGTTCCCAACCCAATGTTTCAATATCCACTGGATTAGCGGAACGAGCCGATGTCGAACTCAAGCTATAGGTCCAATCGGTTAAGTCATCATCCTTACGATAAAAAACGGCACTATCAAGACTCCAAGTTAGTCCGTCGAATGCTAAACCTAATTCTAAATTTTTAGTTGTTTCTCGTTCAAGATTATAATTACTTCTGAACAACCCTCCCGTATTACTGCCGCCGATAGCCGTGTAACCCGCCACTTGACTCGCCTCTGCATAAGAAAGATAAAGAGTCTGAGTGGAGTCGTCGCTGTTGAAGGTGATCCAGGCTATATCACCAATCAATGAAACTTCAGAGTCATCTCGGTCAGTATCGTCAAAGGCAGCTCCCAAACGAAAAGTTAGCTGTTGCTCATCTTTCAAACTCATTTTATATTCAGGCAGGATACTCGCCTTATAATAACGACGAGACGTAAAGTTGTTTTCAAGTGAGGTGGATTCGATGGAGTCTTCGATAAACTGTGCCGAATAATTCAGTGCAAACGATTCTGTTTGCTCATGACGACCAGAAAAAGCGACTGACTTAACTTCAGTTTTGTGGAAGGCCTGAAATATTTCTGGGTTTTCACGAGAAAAAATATAATGGTCGTTGTGACGGCGGGTGTAAGCGGAAATCTCGAATATACTATCTGACGCATAACTCTGTGTATGATTTAACATAAATAATTGTGTTTTAAGATCTTCCGTCTCATTGAAATTAAAAGGTGTATACATATTCGGCCAGCCGAAGAACTTATCTTGAGAGCCAAAAAACAGATCAGTTTGTGATGATGGACCCACGAGTTGAACACGAGCAGAGGTACGATTAAAATCGTGATCGCCATTGTCGATAGTACCGTCACTTTCAGAGAAGGAGTATTCACCCTCAAAACCGATAATCCAATCCTTTGCATTATCTAGTGGCATACTGACACCACTGTGAACTCTGTGTAGATTAAAACTGTTATTACCTGTGCCAATCGAAACACTACCTGCAGTTTTAACCGGTTTCCAGCCAAAAGAAACGGTACCCACAGAACTATTCACACCGTAGAGAGCATTATCTGCTCCAGTCATTATATTAGCCTTACTCAACATTTCCGGAGCGATAGGAATTTCTGAGAAGTAATGACCGGTTTGAGGGTCAAGTAACGTCGCACTTCCCACCCTAAACCCTGTATTTTCAAAAATACCACCACGGATTGTCACATCGGCTTGAGCTTCAGCCATATTTCGTGACTGCAAATCAACACGCGGATCGTATTCTAGGTTTGAAACCAACGAAACGAAGGTTCCAACAGGCTCTTTGTTAGCAGTCGTAGAGCCTTTTACCATAATTTTTTCAATATCATTATTAACTTCATTTGCATCGCCAGATACTGCTGAAAAAGTTACTATGCTGCATAACAAAGCAAACAAATTAGTTTGTACAACTCGGGGCATTTTAATGTTCTCTTTTGGGCAATTTGCTCAATCGATAAAATAAGAGCAATTAATTAGCGCTCATCATCGATTCAGACTAACTGGGGGAGTAATTCCTTCGACTGCGGCCATGGGACGGTTTAAAAAGGCTGGAACAACCAAACTCATCTACAACAATATAATATGTTGGATGGTTGATATGTAATAGTGACCATTATATATTATACCGAGACACATTACACATGGTAATCATTCGCAGTTATAATGTGTCCAGAATTCATAAAATAACTTTCTTTAAAATGCGACTGATAATGCAAATGCAGTAGTCATTTTTATGTTTTCATCGCTAAAAATACACATTTCAAATTGGCAATTGCCAAAAATTAATGGGGCGGCCGTTCAACCTTAAAATTTTTACACAATTCATACATGAAAAAAAAACAACATAACAGGAATACAAATACCCACCAAGAAGTCGTCTATTTTGCTGGCGGCTGCCTATGGGGTGTTCAAGAGTTTATAAAACATTTACCTGGTGTAGAACTGACGGAAGCTGGCCGAGCCAATGGCTCGAGCGATACAACCAAAAGTAATTATGATGGTTACGCGGAGTGCGTAAAAGTAACCTTCGACACAAACGCCGTCAGTGTTGATAAACTTATAGAGTACTTTTTTGAAATTATTGACCCCTACAGCATCAACAAACAGGGGCTGGATGTTGGAAAAAAATACCGAACCGGTATATACAGTCAATTAGATAGCCACCTAAAAATTGCTATTCAGCATATTGCAAAACGTAACGACGCAGATAAGATTGTTGTAGAAATTTTACAACTTTTCAACTATGTCAAAAGCGAAGAGGAACATCAAGAACGATTGACTCGCTTTCCAAATGATTATTGCCATATTCCTCAAAAGGTTTTGCATAAATACAAGTCGGATTAATTGTTTGTACTCATAGCCAGAGAAATCAGAATCATCTTCTAAAAGTAGCCATTTATTAACGCAGTATGCATTAGTGAGCTGAAAGCTCTTAAATGGTTATGTTTTGAACGCAACTAGAGCTTTAGCAATTAGCAAAATTAGACCTTGGTAAAGTCTATTTTGGCGTTGACAATGTCATATCTGCAGAAAATCTAAGATGCTAAATGTAAGCGTACAAAACCGATAACGTATATATCTTGGTTAACTAATAAAATACAGCTACAAAAATAGTTACAAAAAGGCAGCTACAAAGAGTTACTTGAAAATAGCTTAAACATAAACATCTAAATGCTTGGGCCCTTTCGGTTTCTTGTGTTTGGATACGTTGCTTTCCTTAATAACTTTTTTATGGTCAGGTTTACGCTCATTTTGCTGTTGCTGCTTTTCTCTGGCGTCTTTTTCCTCACCTTTTAATTCCTTCTCTTTATCACTTAAAGCGCGCAACACTTCTTGCCTGTCAATTTTTGCAACTTTCTGGCTATCATGTGCAATAGGTACCTTGCCCTCTCGAGGTAAAATTGAAAATAAAAGGTCAGGTGACATAATTTTTCTCTGTTTGATAAATATAGGTCATCAATAAATTTGACAACTTTGTTCATAAAACATTCAATAGCGTGTTTGTAGACTAACATAGTTGATTTAATTTTAAGAAAGCGACGGTTTTCTCAAGAAATATTGTTGCATTAATCGGGTCGATTGCATAATGTATGCGCCACTAAAACGCTGCATACAAAGAAATAAATTATGAATACCACCTTGAAAGCAGTCGTCCATCTTCATATAGCATAGCCTTTCAGGTATTTGCTGGGAGGTCTATTGAACCCTTCTAGCGGCGCAGACACACTCTAAACCCCCGGAAGGCATCTTTCGGGGGTTTTTCTTTTAGGTCGCTCTTTAGGCCGGTAAAACTACTAATAAGCTGCACGTTAAGTAATAAATTTTTTAATAGGATTAGAATAAACATGATTGATAACAATAGATTACGTATCGCTGTACAAAAATCAGGAAGATTGAGTGACGACAGCATTTCTTTATTAAAAGCCATTGGCATTAAATTGCAAATTCGCGACCGGTTGTTGATTGCTCATTCTACTAACCAGCCTATAGATTTATTACTGGTACGTGACGACGACATCCCAGGTTTAGTGATGGATGAGGTGGTTGATTTGGGCTTTATCGGCCAAAACGAAGTAGAAGAGAAGATGCTAGAACGACAAGCCGCAGGCAAAAAATCTGAATATATCGAGCTTAGACGTCTAGATTATGGCGGTTGCCGTTTGTCTATTGCAGTACCTAATGAAATGGATTACCAAGGATTAGAGTCGTTACAAGACAAAAAAGTTGCTACGACTTATCCTTTTTTATTGGAACGTTTTTTCAAAGAAAAAAACATTAACGCGAGTACAGTAATGTTAACTGGCTCGGTCGAAGTTGCCCCTCGTGCTGGTTTAGCAGATGCCATATGCGACTTAGTATCAACTGGTGCAACACTTGAAGCCAATGGTTTGCAAGAAGTGGATGAAATATTTAGATCAAAAGCGGTATTCATTCAGCGCGGCGGAGAAATGTCAGAAGCCAAACAAGCACTGATCAGTAGAATGCTGCCACGTATGGATGGCATAACCCAAGCCAAGGAAAGCAAGTACATCATGTTACATGCGCCAAAAGCTTATTTAGAACAAGTTAAAAGTTTATTACCAGGTTCTGAAACCCCCACCGTTTTGCCACTTGCTGGTAGAGATGAAACAGTCGCTATTCACGTGGTAAGTCCTGAAACTCTGTTTTGGGAAACGATGGAAAAACTCAAAGCATTGGGTTGTAGTTCGATCCTGGTGATGCCGATTGAAAAGATGATGTCTTAAGGCAAAATCAAAATTAGTAAGAGGCTAAATAGTCATGCAAATATGGGCACAACTGAACCCAACTGAACAAGCTAAATTACTTAGCAGACCTGCGCTTGCCGATAGTCAAGCTTTGAGCAACACAGTAACTGATATTATCGAGCAAGTTAAGCAGCAAGGCGATAAAGCCTTGTTGGCTTTTACTGAGCGTTTTGATGGCGTAAAGTTAGACAGCATAAGGTTTAATGATGAGTCACTCAGCAGCTTTGCTGGCCAGATCAAACCTGAAGTTAAATGGGCAATAGATCAAGCCTATGCCAACATAAAAGCTTTCCACCAAGCTCAATACCCCGAAGATGTTGTCGTTGAAACTACCCCGGGTGTAGTTTGTGAACTTAAACATGCGCCTTTAGCATCCGTTGGTTTATATATTCCCGGTGGAACAGCTCCGCTACCTTCAACCGTTTTAATGTTGGGCGCTACCGCTCAAGTTGCGGGTTGTGCTAGAAAAGTTATTTGCACACCGCCCAACAAAAAAGGCAAAGTTGCGGTTGAAATCCTCTATGCAGCTAGCTTATGTGGCATTGACGAAATTTATTTAGTCGGCGGAGCACAAGCGATTGCAGCTTTGGCACTGGGTACTGAAAGTATTATCAAAGTCGACAAAATTTTTGGCCCCGGCAATAGTTATGTTACTGAAGCCAAACAACAGGTCAGCCTTATCCCAGCAGGTCCTGCGATTGACATGCCAGCAGGACCTTCCGAGGTGTTAGTCATTGCTGATGAGCATGCTAATCCGGTATTTGTTGCTGCTGATTTACTGTCGCAAGCCGAGCATGGTACTGACTCTCAGGCTGTATTAGTGTCCAGCAGTGACGAATTAATCAAAGCGGTTAAACATCAGGTCACGCTTCAACTAAAAACATTAAGTCGCCAAACTATCGCTGAAAAAGCAGTACAACACAGCCGTTACATTTTGACAAACACCATAGAACAAGCCTATGAAGTGAGTAATGCCTATGCGCCAGAACACCTTATTGTGCAAGTTGAAAACGCCCGAGATAGCTTGAACAAGCTAACCAATGCAGGGTCGATATTTGTTGGTCAATGGTCGCCAGAGTCTGCTGGAGATTATGCAAGTGGCACCAACCACGTGTTACCTACTTATGGCTACGCTCGTAATTATTCTAGCTTGGGCTTGGCTGATTTTATGCGTCGCTACACAGTTCAAGAGTTGAGCTACCAAGGTTTAAAAAATATTGGCAATGCGATTATGGATCTAGCTGATGCAGAGGGTTTGGATGCTCACAGGCAAGCTGTTGCACTTAGATTAAACGCTGAATACTTACAAAATGAAGAATCATGAGTGATTTAGTGGGCAAGTTAATCTGCGAAAATCTCAAAGCATTAAAGCCTTATGAATCAGCTAGGCGAATTTTTGCTGGCGGCGATAGCGAAAGTGAAACTTGGCTAAACGCTAATGAGTCACCTTTTGCTAATGATTTTAATATTGAGACTGCACACTTTAACCGTTATCCAGATTGCCAGCCCCAAAGTGTATTAGTACCTTATGCAAAGTACGCAGGTGTGCAAGCCAACCAGTTATTGGTAAGTCGCGGTGCTGACGAAGGCATTGAATTATTGATCCGCACATTTTGCACACCGGGCAAGGACAGCATCTTAATTTGTCCCCCCACTTATGGCATGTATGCCATCAGTGCTGAGACTTGTAATGTAGGTATTGAGAGAGTACCGCTAAATACTGATTTTTCCTTAGACTTGCCTGCTATTAATGCTCACCAAAATAAAGTAAATCTAGTATTCATTTGTTCCCCTAATAACCCAACAGGGACATCTATTGGCAAAGCTCAGCTTCAACAAGTTTTAGAACACTTTGCCGACACGGCTTTAGTTGTTGTCGACGAAGCGTATATTGAGTTTGATGCCAGCAACACATGGGCAACTGAATTAGCCGCGTATCCCAACCTAGTGATACTTCGCACTTTATCCAAGGCGTTTGCATTGGCAGGCTTGCGTTGCGGTTTCACTTTAGCCAATAGTGACGTAATACAGAGCATTATGAAGGTGATTGCACCCTACCCTATGCCAGAACCCGTAGCACAGATAGCTGCACAGGCGCTCAGCCCAAAAGGGCTTCAGCAAATGTCTGAACAAGTTGATTATTTGCAGGGCCAAAAATTATGGGTTAAACAAAAGCTAAGTCAATTACCTGGGCTAGAATTAATCGGCAGCGATAACGCTAATTTTATATTGTTTCGTCACCCACAAAAACCAGCGTTAATGGACTTTTTAGTAAAAAATTCAGTACTCATCCGTGATCAATCTAAACAAGTTAGTTTAGATAATTGCCTGCGTATAACGCTTGGCACCCAACAACAAAATGAAAAACTGCTAGCATTAATGGTACGCTTTTTTACACAACAGAGAGAATTAGCATGAGCCAGCAACCTATTCTTTTTATCGACCGTGACGGTACTTTAGTTGAAGAGCCTGCCATCGATAAACAACTTGATAACCTAGAAAAGTTAGTCTTCGAACCACAAGTTCTTCCTGTGTTGCTCAAGTTACAACAAAATGGTTTTCGTCTAGTCATGGTTTCAAACCAAGATGGTTTAGGAACAGAAAGCTTTCCACAAGCCGATTTTGACTTGGCCCACAACAAAATGATGGAATTTTTTGGTGGTCAAGGTGTGACCTTTGATGACGTATTGATTTGCCCTCACTTTGCCACTGATAACTGTGCTTGTCGCAAACCTAAACTAGGTTTAGTTAAGGATTATTTGCAACAAGGTAAAATTGATTTCACTCGTTCATTTGTCATTGGCGACCGCGATACCGATATTCAGCTAGCTGAAAACATGGGTATCGTTGGTATTAAATACCATCGCGACAATAACAATTGGCAAGCAATTGAAAAGCATTTGTTGGCCTCAGCTCGTGTAGCACATGTGGTACGTAAAACATCTGAAACTAATATCAACGTTACGGTAGATTTAGACTCAAGTGCAAAATCCACTATCCACACAGGCCTTGGGTTTTTCGACCATATGCTTGATCAAGTAGCTACCCATGCCGGTTTTGAACTGACCCTTATTGTAGATGGCGATTTACATATAGACGATCACCACAGCGTAGAAGATACAGCCCTTGCACTTGGCGAAGCCCTTAAAAAAGCATTAGGCGATAAACGCGGTATTGGCCGTTTTGGTTTTGCTTTACCCATGGACGAATGTCGCGCTGAGTGTATTATGGATATTTCTAATCGCCCACACCTGAAGTTCGATGCTAAATTCAGTCGTGAAAAAGTAGGCGAAATGGCTACAGAAATGGTGCCACATTTTTTTTACTCCATGGCACAATCGATGGGTCTATCAATGCACATTTCAACTACCGAAGGCAATGCCCATCATCAAGTTGAAAGTTTATTTAAAGTATTTGGACGCGCATTGCGCCAAGCGATCCACAAACAAGGTGAAGCGTTGCCTAGCACTAAGGGTGCCTTGTAAACATGACCTCGCAACAAATTGTCATTGTAAATACTGGCTGCGCGAATATTTCATCGGTTAAATTTGCGGTTGAGCGCTTAGGTAAACAAGTTACCGTAAGTGATGATTTAGCCGTTATTCAACAAGCAGACAAAGTGTTTTTACCGGGTGTAGGCAGTGCTAATGCTGCCATGGCCAGCATCAAGAAAAAACAACTTATCAGCTGTATTCAAGGCCTCACTCAACCTGTACTTGGCATATGTCTAGGTATGCAATTAATGGTGGAAAAATCAGAAGAAAGCCTTGCCGATAACACTCCTTGTTTAGGCCTTATGCCAGGGCAAGTGAAACGTATGCAAGTAGGTGATTTACGCTTACCGCATATGGGCTGGAATACGGTCACACCAATAGATAATGCGCCTTTATTTAAAGGAATCGATGTGGGTAGTTACTTTTATTTTGTTCACAGCTTTGCTGTTGCAGTTTCAGATTTGACAATGGCAAGTTGTCAGTATGGAATGGATTTTTCTGCTGCTATCTACCTGGACAACTTTTTTGGAGTGCAATTTCACCCAGAACGCTCAAGCGATGCGGGTGCACAGCTTTTAAAAAACTTTATCGATTTATAAAAACCGTATGATACAAAGCAGAGTCATAAAAAAAGGTTAATAAGTACATATATGATCATCCCCGCAATAGATTTAATTGAAGGCTCAGTAGTTCGCTTATACCAGGGTGACTACGAACAAAAAACTGAATACAAACTAGACCCTATCGATGTCGTCCATAATTATGCCGACCAAGGAGCTCAGTGGTTACATATTGTTGATTTAACCGGTGCTAAAGACACTAGCAAACGTCAACTCAATCTTATTAGCAAGATGGTTGCCACTGGTCGTATGCTTTTTCAAGCAGGCGGTGGTATTCGCAGCGAAGAGGATGTTAAACAGCTGTTAGACATCGGCGTAAAACGTGTGGTTATCGGTTCATTAGCGGTCAAAGAGCCTGAATTGGTGAAAGGCTGGGTCAAAAAATACGGCGCCGACGCCATCGTGTTAGCACTTGATATTAACATTGACGAGTCAGGCAACAAATTTATTGCCACCCACGGCTGGCAAGAAAATTCAGGTGTGTCTATTGAAACATTACTAAAAGATTTTTTATCTGTGGGTGCTAAACACGTACTTTGCACTGACATCAGTCGCGACGGCACCTTGCAAGGGGCAAATCATCAACTTTACACTGAAATGACTCAACAATTTCCTAGTGTAGGTTGGCAAGCATCCGGTGGTATTGGTAATCTTAACGATATCGCAGTGCTTAAACCTACCAAAGTAAGTGGAGTCATCTTAGGCCGTGCACTATTGGAAGGTAAATTCACAGTAGAACAAGCAATTGAATGTTGGAATACAGCCCAATAGAAGATGTTTAGCAACACATACTAGGTAAGCTCGGCAACATTCATACATAACAACAAATTAGGAAATTATCATGGCGGCTTTTGGTACAGTGTTTATGCCTCGTATGGCGTTCACTACCTTTGAAAATGAGCAATGGAGCGAAGCAAAAATTGTTGCATCTAACAGCATTCAATTACATCCCGGTGCTCATGTTTTACATTACTCCAGCACCTGTTTCGAAGGATTGAAGGCCTTCAAACATACTGATGGCAGTGTCCATGTTTTCAGAATGGATCAGAACCTTGCACGTTTTGAACAAAGCAGTCGTTTGTTGTCGTTGCCAGATATTGAGCCAACGCAAATTTCAAAAATGATTCTAGATATTGTTGAGCAATACAGCGCTGATATTCCAGAGCCACCGGGCTCTATGTATATCCGTCCCACACACATAGGGACAGAAGCAGCAATAGGCAAAGCAGCTGCACCTAGCGCTAGTTCGATGTTATATGTGCTAATTTCTCCAGTCGGTGACTACTTTGCAGGCGGTGCCAAACCTCTTAGAGTGTTACTCGACGAAACGGGTATGCGCTGTTCTCCACATATGGGCATGATCAAAAGTGGTGGTAATTATGCCAGTGCACTGGGTCCCATTTTAGCTGCAAAACGTGATGTTCAAGCGGATCAGATTTTATTTTGCCCAAATGGAGATGTACAAGAAACAGGCGCAGCTAATTTTTTACTGATTGACGGTAATGAAATTATTACTAAAGCATTGGACCAAACCTTTTTACATGGTGTTACCCGCAACTCAATCTTAACCTTAGCCGCAGACTTAGGTATGAAAGTTACAGAGACCCAATTAACCGTTGATGAATTATTAGAAAGAGCTGCTAAACCTAATGTCGAAGCAGCTTTATCAGGCACTGCAGCAGTTCTTACATCTGTAGGCATGCTAATTCATAATGGTAAAGAGCATCCAGTAGGCTCAGGTGAACATGGCCCGACGACTCAAAAGCTACGTCAAGTACTGAACGATATTCAGTGGGGCAATGCACCGGACAAACACAATTGGTTGACTAGGGTAGGGTAATTGCAGCTATAAGCTATGATGCCAGGCACCTCATAATCCAAACTAAGTAGATCAGCATAACAAATACTAGAAGTGCTGATGCCAGTTTTATTTTAAGTTTTAATTCGAATATTGAAACTGAACTCCATAGCTTTTTTATAGGTTTTTTTTATGTTAGCTAGACGTATTATCCCTTGCTTAGATGTCAAAGATGGCAAGGTTGTTAAGGGTGTGAAGTTTCGTAATCACGAAATCATTGGTGATATAGTGCCTTTAGCACAACAGTATGCTGAGCAAGGTGCAGACGAGTTGGTGTTTTATGACATCACAGCATCCAGTGACCAACGTGTTGTGGATAAAAGCTGGGTGACCCGTATTGCTCAAGTCATCGATATTCCCTTTTGTGTCGCAGGCGGTATTAAAACAATTGAAGAAGCGGGTAAAATATTAGAAATGGGAGCTGACAAAATATCTATCAACTCTCCGGCTCTTGCTGATCCTGAATTAATTACCCGCTTACACGACACCTTTGGCCAACAATGTGTCGTAGTAGGTATCGACAGCTTTTACAATGAAGAAACAGGTAAATACCAAGTTCATCAATACACGGGTGACGAGACGCGCACTCAAGTCACCGCTTGGGAAACCGTTGATTGGGTCAAAGAAGTTCAACAACGTGGTGCAGGTGAAATTGTTCTTAATTGTATGAACCAAGATGGTGTTCGCAAAGGTTACGACATCCAACAACTGACTATTATTCGGAAAAAATGTTTTGTACCCTTAATTGCATCAGGTGGTGCAGGCGAGTCTGAGCACTTTAGAGACGTATTTGAACAAGCTGACGTAGATGGCGCATTAGCCGCATCGGTATTCCATAAAGGCATTATCCCAATACCTGTATTAAAAACTTATTTGCGTACACAGAATATAGTAATTAGAGATTAAAGCCGCTTCGAGCGACGAACTTTCAGCAAAAGTTATTAGCGCAGTAAAAATAGAAGAAATAAACAAAATCGCTCTTATACTGGGTGGTTTAATGAAAAGCCTAAATAGATAGTAATTGCTATTCTTAAGGCGACACAGCTATTCTCACACAGCGGTTAGCTTTTAGCTCAAAGCTTATTTACATTAGAGATTAAGATGATTATTACAAAAGAAAATGTGGCAAAACTGGCTTGGGATAAGATGGAAAACTTGATCCCTTGTATCGTTCAAAATGCAGTCAGTGGTAAAATGTTGATGCAGGGTTTTATGAACCAAGAGGCGTTAGATAAAACCTTAGATACCGGTTTGGTGACTTTTTTTAGTCGTTCAAAACAACGGTTGTGGACTAAGGGTGAAGAGTCTGGGAATAGTTTAAACTTAGTCGAAATAACTAGTGACTGCGACGACGATTCTTTACTTGCTTTGGTCAATCCAATTGGGCCTACATGCCATAAAGGTACAGAAACATGTTGGGCAGATAGCCAATCCGCTGATATCAGTTTTATTGCTGAGTTAGAAAGTGTGATTGCCTCACGTAAAGGCGCCAGTCCTGATTCTAGTTACACCGCACATCTTTATAGCAAAGGTATCAAGCGCATAGCTCAGAAGGTCGGTGAAGAAGGCGTCGAAACAGCATTAGCGGCGACCGTAAAGGACTTAGAAGAATTAAAAAATGAGTCTGCAGATTTGTTGTATCACTTAATAGTATTACTACAAGCTAGTGATTTGAATTTATCTGATGTCATCAATGTATTAAAAGCACGTCATTTAAAATAGCTTCCTACCACTATTATTTATTCCTTCATGCAACGTGAAGGGATAAATAATCAGTTTAAAAATAAGTATCAATTTAGACATCTCAACAG
>NZ_CAJXPA010000108.1 GCF_913058035.1 uncultured Paraglaciecola sp.
ACGTAATACCTAAGATTATTATTAACCAGTAAGGAATAAATTATGTGGATTAAGCCAGACTTTGAATAAATGCGTTTAGGATTTGAAGTCACTTTGTATATCAGTAATCGTTAATATTTTTAAATTATTAAAAATAAATTACCTCAGTTTCTGTTTTTTTTAGTACTGAGGTAATTAGTTATCAATCAATTACTCCTAACTCCCCCCCTTGTCTTGATGTTGAGGCGTTTATGAAAATTTTAGTTCTTGGTTCTGCTGCTGGTGGTGGATTTCCCCAATGGAATTGTCACTGTGCAAACTGTAAAGGTCTGCGTGACGGTACAATTAAAGCTACTGCTCGCACTCAATCATCCATAGCCGTGAGCCTAAACGGTAAAGATTGGGTACTGATTAATGCATCCCCTGATATTCGTGAACAAATTAATAATTCCCCACAACTTTGGCCTGAGCAGGGTAGCCGTGGAACTAATATTCGGGCAGTTATTCTAACTGATAGTCAAATAGATCATACCACTGGGCTGGTTACACTTCGCGAAGGTCTGCCGCTTGATGTTTATTGCAGTGATGTTGTTTATGAAGATCTATCATCTGCTTACCCGTTATTTAATGTATTAAAACATTGGCATGGAGGGCTCGGCTTTAACAAAATTGAAACCGAGCAACAACAACCATTTAGTGTTGATGCTGTGAACGGTATAGAGTTTGTTCCCGTCATTATTGAATCTAATGCGCCCCCTTATTCACGCTATCGCGATAAAGTGGTGGCAGGTAATAATATCGGTTTAAAAATTATTGATAAAAGTACCGGTAAGTATTTATTTTATTTACCGGGCATTGTTGAAAGTACAGAAGAAGTTGAGCGTATATTGTGCAATGCGAGTTGCGTACTTATTGACGGCACATTATGGTTAGACGATGAAATGATTTCCCAAGGTGTAGGTACTAAATTAGGCTCTGAGATGGGACATATGCCTGTCAATGGAGATTATGGCACAGTCGCTCTGTTGAACAAATTTACGATAGATAGAAAAATACTGATACACATTAATAATACCAACCCTATCCTGAATGAAGAATCCCCTCAGCATCAATTTGTTTTAGACAACGGTGTTGAAATTGCCACAGATGGCATGGAAATAACGATTTAACTTTAATTTATAGGCCCCTTTTTATGCAAGCTTGGACCAGAGAACAGTTTGAACATAAACTCAGAGACAAAGGTCGGTTTTACCATATCCACCACCCTTTCCATATTGCGATGCATAATGGTGAATGTAGTAAGGATGAAATAAAAGGATGGGTTGCTAATCGTTTTTATTATCAAGCTAGTATCCCGATCAAGGATGCGGCAATTTTAGCAAATTGCCGTGATATGGAAACCAGGCGTTTGTGGGTTCAACGTATTTTAGACCATGATGGCAGTGTGGGTGAAAAGACCTTGGGTGGTATTGAAGCTTGGCTTAGTTTAGGAGACGCGGTGGGCTTAGACAGACAAGACCTATTGGACGAAAAATTTGTCCTTCCAGGTGTTCGTTTTGCTGTAGATGCCTATGTTAATTTTGCTAAAAAAGCAAACTGGCAACAAGCTGCCTGCTCGTCACTAACAGAAATGTTTGCCCCTGAAATACATCAAAGCCGCCTCGATAGTTGGCCAAAAAATTACCCGTGGATAAAATCCGACGGATTAAGTTATTTTCAATTGCGTCTATCGCAAGCTCGACGCGATGTAAATCATGGTTTGCAAATAACCTTAGATCACTTTACTGGTCGCAAAGCACAAGAAGAGGCTTTAAATATTTTGCAGTTCAAACTGGATATTTTATGGAGTATGTTGGATTCGATGACATTAGCCTACCAACAAAGCAGGGCACCATATCAACAAGTTGTTGGTCAAGACGTAATTAACAATCCTATCCATCACAGAGGCGTATTTAAGTGAGCACATCATTATCGATATTATCACTCAATCCGATGTTTCGCCTTCAGTGGGAAAAAGCTCAAAACTGCTTCGTATTATTATTTCCAGAAGGCATGGTTAAACTCAATGGCGGTGCGGGCGAAATCATGCAGCTTATTGACGGGAAAACAAACGCTGAACATATTACTGAGGCATTGCAAAGTAAATTTCCAGACGCCAATAACTTAACTGCCGATGTGGATGAATTTATTACCATAGCCATTGAAAAAAAGTGGCTTTATTATGACTAGTCAATCTTTAACCTTTCCATCAAAGCATGATGATGAAGCCATCGTTGGTCCACCACTTTGGTTACTCGCTGAACTCACTTATGATTGTCCTTTACACTGCCCTTATTGTTCAAACCCAACACAGATGAGTGAAACAAAAAATGAGTTAACCACACAGCAGTGGTGTGATGTATTCAGTCAAGCAAGAGAATTAGGCTCTGTACAACTAGGTTTTTCTGGTGGTGAGCCATTATTGCGCAGGGATTTAGAAATACTTGTCAAACATGCCAGAGAGCTAGGTTTTTATACCAATTTAATTACTTCTGGTATCGGTCTAACCGAAAAACGGATTGCTACCTTAAAAAAAGTAGGCTTAGACCATATCCAAATAAGCTTCCAAGGCGCTGATCCTGAGCTAAATGATGCAATTGCAGGTCGCGGTAATGCCTATGAGCAGAAATTTAAAATGGCTAAGTCAGTTAAAGCCCAAGGTTACCCCATGGTGCTTAACTTTGTATTATCTAAACAAAATCTCGACCAAATCGCTGACATTATGCGCTTAAGTTGTGAGTTAGAAGCTGATTATGTCGAGTTAGCAACCGCACAATATTATGGATGGGCGTATGAAAACCGTGATCATTTATTACCGTCACAACAACAGCTAGAACAAGCTGAGCGTATTGTTAATGAATTTAGAGCACAACAACAGGGTAAGGGGCCACATTTTATTTTTGTTACACCTGATTATTTTGAAACTAGACCCAAAGCATGCATGAATGGCTGGGGAACAACCTTTTTAACCGTTACACCAGATGGCTCAGCGTTACCTTGTCATAGTGCAAAAATGCTGCCTCTTACTTTCCCAAACGTTAAAGATAAAACTATTGCTGATATATGGCAGCAAGATTTTTCCTTTGATTATTTCCGCGGTGATAATTGGATGCCGCAACCTTGTAAAGGATGTGATGAGAAAGAAAAAGACTTTGGTGGGTGTCGTTGTCAGGCATTTATGATGACGGGTGACATGCATAAAACTGATCCTGTCTGTAGTAAATCAGAAGATCATCACTTAATTGAGCTGGCTATTGCAAGAGCATCTAAACCGACAAAAGAGATAGTCAAACGTGTTAATCAAAACGCAATGAAGTATGCCAAAGATACGACGTTGAACATTGCCCGCATAAAAATATAAACGTGACTTCACTGTTAACAAAAGATGTGTATCGTCATAAAAATGGTTTAAAGCATATTAATATCATCAATGGCGATGGTTTTAGTGCTATTTTTATAGTTAATACACCTATATTCGACAATAGCGGTGTTGCTCATGGCGTTGAACATATGGCTTTTCGTCGCAGTGCGGCATTTCCAAAACCAGAAACTTTATTTCAACTTACCTCCTTAACAGACGCCAAAATTAACGCATCTACGTTTTCTGATACGACTTGTTTTCATTGCCAAAGTCAATGTTCTCACACCTTTATACTGGTTATTAATTACTTATTAAATGGTATATTTAACCCTGTTTTTGATGCTGAAGATCTGCGCTGTGAAATTCATGATGGCAATAATAAAGGTGTCATTTATCAGGAATTGCTCGGTATAGAACAGGCACATAAAAAGGTATCTGTTAGTAACAAACAAGATGACTTCTGTTATGGGGGTATTAGTAAATCAATTGGTGATTTATCGCTGAACGATTTGACTTATTTTCATCAACGTTTTTACCATGCAAATAATATTACTTTGGTTACCGCTAATGCTGATATTGAAAAAATATCAAACTTAATTGCATTATTGCCTGAGCAACAGAATCAATCTAAACAAGTTAAAGTAGATTTAGATAACAAAAAGAGTCAGCATAAACAGAGTGAGGATGATGGGCATAATCAAAAAAAGTACTCTGAAGCAATTAATAAGCTTATTGATGTTTATCACTTGTGGCTGCAAGATCTTTACAATCAAAAGGTCTATGTCTACAAAGAAATTAAAAGTGCTGCCAAAACATCAATAACCAATGAAGACTTTTTACCCGCCGATCTAAAAAGTGACCTAATTCAACCTCTTTGCACCCTATCTGACAGGTTAACAAAACGCGCTATAAATGATAGTGTCATTAAAATTAGCGTAGAAAAACCACTAAATGAATCGCTACTTCCCAGTTTGTTCACAAATTTATTCAAACAAGCTAGACAACAATTGATCAAAAGTGAGTTAAACCGTCAGGTTTACGTAAGTGACCAACGCAATACTATATGGTTAGTGAATATTGGGGTTACTGAACACATACTCGCTAATGTGTCTAGCTACATTATTAGTGCATACCCAGAATTTTTAGCCTCTCGCTGTCATGGTTATTGTTATGCGACCCAAGCATTAACAATTAAAAACTCAGCATACTTGGTTATATTTAGTGCTTTTGATATTAATGTTGATTCTCGATTAAAAGACGTTCTGTTGTGTTTATTGAGGTTAAGCCGAGATAAGCACTTTATTGAATTGAGTCTAACCCTTGCAAAGATAAAATATTGTAAAGCGTATGGAGTTAGTAATAATAAAGTCATTAATATAACTTCCACCGACATATGCAACTATATACACAACCTTGCAAATAAAACTTTATCACCATAATAATCAAACAATGCTGAAGTTCTAAGGTGAAACCTCAATAGTCAAATCCGTTCTGAAGTATTACTTTTTTTAACCAACAAATATTTCAAAATAAACTTTTTATCAGACATCAGTCGGTGAATTTATTTGAGGATATGTTTTAACTATTATTTTACGTGGACTACTCTTGGTGGTTGGATTAATGAGTGAGCAAAATTTTAATAAATGTTCACTTTGATTTACCAAATTTGGAACGCTTGTCTTGTTCATCTCTATACAACTACTTTTAAAAAAATGAAGGCACATGGTATGATTTTCGCGACAAGTAAGACATGGCTGTACATAAACTGTTCGCTATTTTTTAATTATAAATAAACATTATCGACCAATAATAAATGCAAAAACAGTCACAAATTTAATAGTGTAGTTGTTACTGTTTGCTAAGTTTTTAAACCAAACATTGAGGCGCCTGAAACAATGAGTCACACCACAGCAGCATACGGAACTTGGGAATCACCCATCACTGCAGCGAGTATTTTTGAAGTATCAGACAACGTTTCGTATCTTACAGTTGAAAATAATCAACTCTATTTCGTAGAGTCAAAAGCATCAGCAAATGGCAAAAATGTACTTTTCAAATTAAATGAATCAAATACTGCAATACAGCTAACGTCAAGTAAAGTGAGTGTTAGATCTCGTGTTCATGAATACGGCGGACGTCCTTATTTAGTTACTGGAGAAGACATTTATTATTCTGAATTTACTGATCAGAAAATATATCGCATTTCGCAAAATGGCACACCTCAGGCTATCACTAGTCCGGGCTTGCGATATATGGAATGTATTGCAGATCAAAAAAATAATCGTCTTATTTGTGTCAGAGAAGATCATCGAGGCATCGGTGAACCCATCAATACGCTTGTGGCTATCAACGTACACGAGGCGAATAAAGAAACAATATTATTCGAAGGAACGGATTTTGTCAGTGCCCCGCATCTATCACCAAATGGCAAATCAGTTGCTTTTGTCACTTGGCTACATCCGAATATGCCTTGGGACGATACACAATTACGCGTGATTAATTTTAGTGAAGAGGGTTTAATTGAATGTGTTGTTGAAGTCCCACAAGATGGTAATGTGTCGATAAAACATCCTCATTATTCTAAAAATGGCATGCTTTATTTCATTGCCGATTACGAAGATTGGTGGACTTTATATCGGATAGAGAACCCATCTGAAAAGCAGAAAAAGCCACAAAAAGTGCTTGATAAAAAAATTGAAATTAATAGCTATAGCATTGAAAATGATGATTACGCCATTATTGCTTACTCAGAGCAGGGAAGTGTTCACATCGCGAGAGTTAACTTAGTTACAGGTGAAATGATCAACATTGGGGATGTATTCTCATCAGCTGATTCAATTTCTGTGGCAAGTGATACTGTTTACTTTAGGGCATCAACACCTAGTTCGGGCAACGCCATATATAAGTTAACAGATAACAACTACGAAAAAATTTATCAGCCTAATGGACCTGAAATAGAAAAAAGTTTTCTATCTCTACCCCAGTCAGTTAAATTTCCTACTGGAATCGATGAAATAGCATACGGTTTCTATTATCCTCCTCAAAATAGTAATTTTACAGGTGCAAAAGATACCTCGCCTCCGCTTATCGTTAAGGTACATGGAGGGCCTGTTAGTGCTACAGATTCAAGCCTAAATCCAGGTATTCAATTTTGGACAAGCCGAGGATTTGCTGTTTTTGATGTAAACCATAGAGGTAGTACCGGATATGGTAGAACGTTTAGGAAAAAACTCTATCCCAATTGGGGAATAGTGGATGTTGAAGACGTATCAAATGGCGTTAAGTGGCTCGCTTCTGAAGGTTTTATAGATGCTGATAAAGTCGCCATTCGAGGTGGTAGTGCTGGTGGATATACTACGTTGGCGGCTTTGGCGTTTCAAAATGTATTTAAAGCAGGTACCAGCTATTATGGGATCAGTGATTTAGGTATATTAGCTAGAGACACCCATAAGTTTGAATCGCGATATCTTGACCAACTAATAGGACCTTACCCTGAGATGAAAAGCGTCTACGATCGACGTTCACCTATTAACAGTGTTGAAAATATAACGGCTCCCTTGCTGTTACTTCAGGGATTAGACGATAAAGTAGTTCCGCCTAATCAATCTGAATTAATATTTAACGCCTTAAAAGATAATAGTATTGATACTGCCTATATCACTTTTGAAGGTGAGGGACATGGCTTTAGACAACCAGCAAATAATATCAAAGCACTTAATTCTGAACTGAGTTTTTACGGTCAGGTATTTGGTTTTGTGCCGGCGGGCAACATTGAAGAGGTGCAATTAACAAGGTGTGGGAGTGAATAACAGCAAGGGATTTTTCAGGACATCCAAACTGAAATTAAAAAATCACGATGGATGTCTATTTAAAGCACGCCAGAATTACATGCTGCGTCAATCCGTATTTAACATAAATTGAAACCTATACCACTCATGTTGGTTGTGTCTTCTTAACGTGAAACCACCCTTAATTAATTTTAATATGACTCCAATTAAATATTTATATTTATCTGAGGTTGAGTAGTTTTCATCACAAATTGGCTTTAAAACATAATATCTTGTGTTTTTTACACATTATAATTTAACTTATTATCTAACTTGTTGATTTTAAGACTTAATATTATTGGCTTCATAATTGCTTTATATTACCTAAGAACAATAAATCGTATAACCCAAATATTATTTCAGGAGACTCAAATGAACGAAAAGACTAAAGCAACATTAACTAATATGGATACATGGAAGCGAGGTTTGTTTATGGTTGTTTTTTCCATTATCTCGGGAGTAGCAAAATTAATAGTGACCTTAGTAGCCATTTTTCAATTTGTAACACTGCTTTTTAAAGGGCAGATCAATAAAGCGGTGTTACCCCTCGGTCAGAATCTAAGCACTTACCTGTATCAGATCACTTTGTTTCTAACATTCAAGACCGATGAAATGCCATTTCCTTTTCTATCTTTTCCAGATGGAACACCAAGTTCCAAACTAGATGAGAATAATGAGAATGTTGAAACCACTTCTGAAACTAATACAAAAAACGATGTAGATATTGTTGATGACCAAAGTGAGGATATTAAAGATGATACAAGTGTTAAAAAAGAGACAAAGAATGACTCTTTAAATGATTAACACTATTTATAACCTAATTTATAACCTAATAGTTTTTGTCATATATTAATGGCCACAGCATTATATTTGCGTGTGAGCGTAGATGTGTTTAGGTCATTAGGAATGGTGTATGGTTCTATAAAATTTGATAGGAATTGCATCACTCTTTGATGTCATATTTTTCGTTTCTGTAATTTTCTGGCTGTTTTAGAGCTAGCATTATTAAGCCGATTTGCCAATTATCGGTAGATAAGATTCTAGCCATTGGTTGTGTCAGTGGTTGAGTTATAACTCAATTACGTTAATTGAATTGAATTGAATAGAATATTTAAAATATGTTTGTTTATTGGTTCACATATTCAATGCACACGGTAGTGAAGGTCTAATTTAATTTATCAGGTGACACAAATTAATGAGCCATAGATTATGAGATTAGAATGAACGGAATAAATTTTCTGCTAGGATATAGCAAATTTTTTAACGTTTATATTTATGTCGTTAGCAACACTTCAAAACTGCCATGTTATTTTTGCTGAACATTTTCATCTACATATTGACTCCTTTTTGGTAAAGCCGTTACAGCACACCGTTGTATTGGGACCAAATGGCAGTGGAAAATCTGCACTTGCAGCATTGGTTGCCGGCCGCGGTGAATTACAAGATGGACAGCGGCAAGTGACGTCTCATGTTGGCTGGGTGTCGGTTGAGCAACAACAGGCATTAATAGAAGCTGAGAAGCAAAAAGATTGTGCTGACATTCTAGATATCATTCCAATCGCCACCACAGTTGAAGAAATATTACTTGAAGGTTTACGCCCTAATGATATTGAGCAAACGCTACTAGCAAGAGTGAGCGACGTTTTCGCGCTCGCTGATATGTTGCAGCGTCCATTTCGTGCTTTGTCTACTGGTGAAACCCGAAAGTTAATGTTGGCTAAAGCATTATTGAGGCAACCTGAATTATTAATTCTAGACGAACCATGGGATGGATTAGACAAACAAGCTTGCGCTGACTTTAATGTGTTGCTTTTGGAATTATCCACCAAGATTACTTTAATCTTAGTACTCAATCGTTTAAGCGAAATCCCAATCTTTTGTGAGCAGTTAGTGCTGATGCAGTCAGGCACTATTCAGTGGCAGACAGATGTAGATAATGATTTAGCTGAACGACTCACTCATATTAGTCAGTTACAACATATGCAGCAACAAGACTTAATATTACCAGTAAAAGACGGTGATAGTTTTGCTCCACATCCTTTAGACGCGTCTGCACCTCTCGTAAAGTTAAATTGTGTCAAGGTTAACTATGCTGAAAACATTGTTTTTAGTAATTTGAATTGGACGATTCGACCGCAACAACATTGGCAAGTAACTGGCCCAAATGGTTCTGGCAAAACCTGCTTATTGAATTTGATTACAGGTGATCATCCGCAGTGTTATGTGAACGATATTTATGTGTTTGGCTATCAACGTGGCAGTGGTGAAAGTATCTGGCAAATCAAACAATACATAGGCTATTTGTCTAATGCTTTTCATTTAGATTATCGAGTGAACTGTTCATTGTTAAATGTGGTGTTGTCTGGTTTTTATGACAGTGTTGGCATGTATCAACAAGCAACAAAAAATCAGACGACATTAGCACAACAATGGTTGGTATTGATGCGATTAGACAAGCAAGCTGCCACGTCTTTTCAAGAGCTGTCTTTTGGCGATCAACGTTTAGCGCTGATTGCTCGTGCAATGGTTAAACATCCAGCTTTATTGATTCTAGATGAGCCATGTAATGGTCTAGACGATATCAACCGTCTAAAAGTATTGGCCTTGATTGATTTACTCGCAAGGGAAGGGATGACCACTTTGTTATATGTGAATCATCATCAAGAAGATCTGATACCCAGCATTAAACATTGTTTATCAATGCAGGATTTTAATACTTAATATAATATATTGAAAATACTGTGTATCGTGGATCAGCTGAAATACCTTGCTAATCTGACCACGATTGACAACAATAATAGGACAATTTATTTGCTTATAAAATTAATGTCATCTAAGTCATCTAACACTCTACGCCAATATTTTCCTTTTTTTTCTAATTCACGTTTAGAACGCTGTGTCTATTTGGACAGCGCTGCAACCAGTCAAAAATTGCAGACAGTTGTCGATATTACTCAACAGTACTATCAAGAGCGAACGGTTAATGTGCATCGTTCTAGTCATCATTTGGCAGCCAATGTTACCGAACAATTTGAGCAGTCTCGCAAACATATTCAACATTTTATTGGCGCTAAAAGTCACAAAGAAATTATCTGGACTAAAGGTGCTACTGAAAGTATCAATCTTGTAGCCAGTGGCTTGGCTAAAAGTGTTTTTAAAGCAGGTGATAGTATTTTAATATCAGCAATGGAACACCACGCTAATATCGTACCTTGGCAACAAATAGCTCAAACTCTTAATTTGCAGCTTCAGGTAATGCCAATAGATATTAACGGTGTGTTAAAGCTTGAAGAATCATTACAAATGATCACTTTTAGTACCGCTTTAGTTGCCATAGGTCACGTATCAAATGCGCTAGGAAACATCAATCCTATTGAAACTATTATTGCCAAGGCTAAAGAAGTAGGCGCTTTAACATTAATAGACGGTACACAAGCCGTCAGCCATTTAACAGTGAATGTTCAACAATTGGATTGTGATTTTTATGTGTTTAGTGGCCATAAAATGTTTGGCCCTACTGGCATAGGTGTATTATATGGTAAGTACGACTTACTCGAGCAACTACCACCTTATCAATTAGGTGGTGAGATGATTAAACAAGTCAGCTTTGCACACACCACATTTCAAGCACCACCGCTAAAGTTTGAGGCTGGTACACCAAATATTGTAGGTGTGTTGGGTATAGGTGTTGCCAGTGAGTTTATTCAACAGCACAGAAATGAGCTGTTAGTGCTTGAAAACAATTTGTATAAACAGTTGCTTGATACATTGTCAGTTATTCCGCAGGTTAGGTTATGGGGTGATATAGTTAATAGTATTTGTGTGCAATCTTTTACCGTACAAGGGGTCAGTCATTACGATTTAGCCGTGTTGTTAGATAAGCGTAATATTGCGGTTAGGGTAGGGCATCACTGCGCTATGCCCTTGATGCAGACATTAGGTATTGATGGCACCATCAGAGTGTCCCTTGCGGCTTACAATAACAGTGCTGATATCAATAGTTTTGGTCAAGCACTTACGGAATGTATTAATTTGTTAACTGAGTCTGCAACTCAAATAAAAACAGTTGCCACATCGTTTGACTCCAACCAAATAAAACGATCACTAACACCCATTGCCGAATTAATTAAACAGGCAAAAAGCTGGGATCAAACGTACAGGCAACTGATGTTAGCAGGCAAAAGTTTAGTCAGACTAAAAGACCAATATAAAACAGAAACATCCGCGGTGCATGGGTGTGAAAGCCAAGTATGGATAAGGTGTTTTATAAATGAAGGCAGCATTGTGTTAGAGGGCGATTCGCCTAGCAAGATTGTACGTGGTTTGTTGGCCGTGGTGTTTGAAGCACTTTCAGGAAAGACCGCGCATCAAGTTTTAATGTTTAACTTAGCTGATTATCTTAAAACATTACATTTAGGTAAACACCTCAGTCAATCCAGAGGCAATGGATTATCTGCTGTGGTAGATAAAATCATTGAATATTGCCAACTACAATCCACCAATTCTATTTAAGATAGTTAGATGTCAATCAACAAACCAAATGACCAGACACGCTCACCTGTTAGAAAAGTATTAGATATATGTGGGATCATCATACTAATATCAGTCATGGGCTACTACAGTAATAAAACCGTGCAGGGCTATCTAGGACAACAAGCCATAGATGCAACAGGTTTAGAATCAATTACCTTAGAGGAAGCCCTGCAGGTAGCCAAACGTTCAAATAAGTTAGTGTTAGCAGATATGTCAGCTATTTGGTGTCCAGCCTGTCGTAAATTAGATGAACAGGTGTTTTCTAATGAACGGGTTAAAACACAACTTAAACAAGACTTTGTTTATGTGCGAATTGAGTACGAGTCACCAGAGGGTAAAAGTTTTATGCAAAACTACCAAGTGACTGGTTTTCCTACTTTATTGGTACTCAATACAAAAGCTGAAAAATTAATCCAGTTACCCATTAATTATGAACCATTACCTTTTTTGGCAACATTGGAAAAAGTTGTTGATAGTAGACGTTAAGGTTGAATCTGAGGATCATTGAAGTAAGCCGTTTTAGTAAGTCGATAAACAATTTCATTACAGAGGAATATTCCAGAAATGCACAAAATATCAGGGCTAACTTTATTTTTTTCAATTACGTTTTGTAACCATTTAGCCGCCAGTAACAAACCTATTCAAGTCAAAGTATTTATAGCTGCCATGTTTGAAATTGGTGCGAACACAGGTGATAAAGCTGGTGAGTTCCAGCATTGGTATCAACGTTATTTTAGAGACAGCCAACCAATAGATGTAAAAGGCACACTTAAACCTGTTTTCTGCGATAACGACGGTATATGTGGTGGCATCTTAGGCATGGGTAAAGTTGCATCGTCTGCATCCATGCAGGCTATTTTATTAAACAATAAGTTTGATTTTACAAATACTTATTTCATTCTAAGTGGAGTGGGAGGCACACCACCGTCAAGAGGAACCATAGGTGACGTGACATGGGGCAGTTGGGTAATCGATTACGATTTAGGCCACCGCTGGGCACCAGAAGAAGGTAAGGCAGGTGCCTCGACTTTTATGCCACGTAAAGGATATGAAAGCATCCGCCGATACCAACTCAACCCTTTGCTAGTTAAATGGGGCATGGCGTTAACCTCGGATATAAAATTGAAAGACTCTGCGAGTGCACAAGTTTACCGAATGCGTTATCCACAGCCTGCTGCAAGACGATTACCTAAAGTGCTAAAGGGCACTCATATTACTGGTGATACATTTTTTCATGGACCTGGGTTATCAAAACAAGCCCAATATATAAGCGAGTTATATGGTGCAGATGATTATATAACAACTGAGATGGAAGCTACTGCGATTACTCAAGTGATAAATCGACTTTACGGTAAACAACGAATTCTGAGTTTGCGTGGTTCAGTTAATTTTGATCAAGGTAACCCAAACGAAACCACTTTAGAACACCTTGACCCAGCACCTGGAGAAACTGCTGGTGGTTTTGCCGAAACGGTTGAAAATATAATGCTAGTAGGAAGTACTATTTCAGACCATATCGTTAAAAATTGGAATGTTTGGAAGATTGGCGTACCAAACAGTCGTGAAATTTAATTTTACCATCATATATAATACCAAAGAAATTATTTCTTATAAGACTTACCAGTGCTGGTTAGCAAGTTGCGTGATTCACGAATCGATGTCATAACGATAGAGCTATCTTCAAGAGATTTTTCTGGACCAGACTATCGCTACCCACAAAGTGTTCCTCACTGGTCATCACCGGTTTGCTAGCCTCGGAAAAAGTGTTTTGTAACGTACTAACCCAAAAGCCATCATCAAGATTTGACCTGGTTGAATAGATCCGACTACCCAAGTTAAGACATAATAATCTTAACTTGGGATAGAAAATGGCAGCACCTAAAAAATACTCAAAAGAATTTAAATTGGATGCCATCGTATTGGTACTAGAATAAAAATACTGTAGGTTCAAATTGATAAAGAATCGAACTGAAGTGGAACATAAGTTTGACATAAAAATATGGGTGATTATCAAGTACATCCCTTCCAAACATCTAATCAATAAGAGCCCTGAAATATGTCTCAGTGAGCTTGTGTAAAGACATGTTAAACATTCATTTCAACGATTTTTGGCTTCAATCCATTGCGCCATGTATTGGGTACTTTTCATGTAATGATGTTGCAACATTTGCCCAATAAAGTTGTTTGAACGATGGGTGTCCAAGTTGTTTTGTATAGTGAATATACGTGTCAGTAATTTCGCTTGGATTTTGTCTTTATCGAAATTATTTTTAATAAGCTGGTACCCCTGTTTTTGTGCTTTGTGCCACAGCGTCTGGTTTTCATAGAGTTGCACTGCATGTTTTGCAAAGTCTATAGCCATGTTTTCTTGGTTATCAAAATCAGTTAAAACTGTTATCAACCCAGCCCAGTCCAAACCCATCGTCATGCCTTCAATACCAATGTGAGTAGTAACGTTAGGTGTGCCACAAAACATAGCTTCTGCTAATTTACCTTTTATACCTGCACCAAAACGCAACGGGGCTAAACATACCCTTGCTTGTTGCATGACATGTTTGGCGTCTTCTGCCCAACCTTTAACTAAAAATCCTTGTTTGGAATTATGTAATTGTGTTGCTTTTGGTGGTGGATAGGCGCCATATATATGCAACTCGGCTTTAGGTAATTGTTTGCGAATTATTGGCCAGATGTTTTGTTTTAAAAATAGTACTGCGTCCCAGTTCGGCTCATGGCGAAAGTTACCAATACTAATAAAGTGTTGCCTGTCAGAATAGCTTTTTTCTGATGTTGTAAAGTGTTCTAAGTCGAGCATAAAAGGGCAATGTAATAGAATTTTTTGAGGTACTAAGTAATGGTTTTTGAGTAGTTCCATTTCAAAATCCGAAATAATCAAACTTAAGTCACAGCGAAAAATAGCTGCTATTTCTCTTTTAGCCACATCACTATTTAAATCTTCCTTTTCTAATTGTCGATTTTGTTTTAAAGCTTGGTGTCTTGCATGACGAAGTGAATGCAAATCTTCGGTATCTAATATGCGTAATGCATCGGGGCAATGTTTAGCTACTCGCCAGCCAAATTGTTCTTCAAGCATAAAACGATCGAACAACACCGTATTAGGGTTGAGATCCCGGATGAAGTCGTCAAAACTATTACAATTAAGCGTTACTGCCCGTTCATCAATACCTAATCTAGTCAAATCTTCTTTATGTTCAGTTTGCTGTGCAGGACTAGCAAAAGTGACTTGCCAACCTTGCTTAACAAATAAAGTTAATAAACTCATCATATGGCTACCAGCGGCAGATGAATTTGGCTCAGGCCATACATATCCTAAAATGAGTAATTTTTTAATGCCTTTAATATTTTCAATATTCATAGGCCTAGACTCATTGATTTGCTACCTTCACACAATTTCTTCCCTTTTTTTTTGCCGCATACAACGCTATGTCAGCTTGTTTCATTATGTTATCAAAGCTTGAGTATTCTTTGGTTCGTTGTGCAATACCAAAACTACTTGTCACTTTGACGATCTTTTCTGTGGTTATCTTTTTAGTAAAAGTTTTTTTTGCTAAAAGTTTTTTAGCTAAAACCTTTTTTGATTTAGGTGGTCGAGGACTGGCTCTAAGTGTTATGTCGTAATCGGCGATAGTTCGACGTACTTCTTCGACAAAAAGTATTACTTGCGCCGCTGTTTTACGAGGAAAAATGATGATGAATTCTTCGCCACCAAAACGAAATGTTTTTCCACCACCTGATATGTTATTTAATTTACTGGCCACCAACTTTAATACTTCATCACCCACGTCATGACCATAGGTATCATTAAACTTTTTAAAGTGATCGATATCACACATCACTACACTATATTTACGTCCAAGAGTTTGCACATATTGCACCAGTGCACGTCTTGAAGGAATATCTGTTAGCTCATCTCTGAAGGCCATCATAAAGCTATCTTTGAGTATTGAATAACAGAACAAACTCATCAAACTAATTATTGTGACCAGTCCAAACTCGACATCCTGATAAATGTGCATAAACGCACTTAATGCCAAGGCAAAATACAAAGCATTGTGGGTATTGTCGGTTTTTTGAAATAACCTTAACAACCCAAGCAATAATCCAATAATTAATAAAACACTGTTTAAAGGAGTGATAAAAGCGCGAATGTGCGGTGATAATTGAAATAGTAGGCTGTCAATCAAGGTTAACCATGTCTGACTGAATAGTTGTATTGACGGTATCGCAAACCAGCTCAACACAAACAATAATAACAAAACAGTTAAACTAAAACACAAGTTGAGGGCATAAAATCCTTTATCCTTGCTATAAAGTAAAAAAATAAAACCAAATAATATACCGTTATACCTCACCTCAAGCATTTCGGGTGTTAACGTTAATTCTCTTCCAGTCGCTATAAAAAAGAGTAGAAAACAGGCGTATACCAATCGGCTTCGACCAAACTGCCAAGCAATTATTGCCGTAATAGTTAGAGAAGCGTAATCC
>NZ_CAJXPA010000109.1 GCF_913058035.1 uncultured Paraglaciecola sp.
AGATATTATTGATATCGCCCAGAATTACTACTAGACATTTTAATGAAACATTCGTCTACAGATAAATTTATAACGTTCTGATTTTTAAGAGTTTAAATTACTCAACATTGCTACTTATCAACATACCTAATAGCAGTTCCACTAATACTTACCATTAACATAGACCCACCTTTACCTACCACTTCATAGTCAATATCAACACCAACGATGGCATTGGCACCGATTGATAGGGCTTCTTGTTCTAATTCCTGAAAACCAATTTTTCGAGCTTTTGTTAGTTCGTCTTCGTATGCGCCTGAACGGCCACCAACGATGTCGCGTATAGAAGCAAAAATATCTTTAAATATATTAGCACCCATAACGGCTTCACCCACAACAATACCTAAATACTGTTCAATTTTTTTACCTTCTAGCTGATGAGTTGTTGTTACTATCATTGATCATTCCTTGTTTTGATTTCAGTCTTAATTAATTCAATTTGTTTGCTCAGTTGTTTGTCTGAATAAGCTTTAGACGGGACTTGCCCCCAAATAGGTTTCGGCCAACTTACATCATTTTTATAACGCACAATATGATGTAAATGTAATTGAGGCACCATATTCCCAAGCGCCGCGACATTCAACTTATCAGGTGTAAACAAATGTTTAAGTGCCCGGCTAACTAATGCAGATTCTTGCCATAACATTCGCTGCTGAACATCACTTAAGTCAATTACATCACTAATGTTATCGACTTTAGGTACTAAAATTAACCAAGGATAATTGATATCATTAATTAGCCGCACCGAACACAACATTAACTCAGTGACTAATTCGCTATCTTTTTCTAATTGAGGATGTAAAACAAAAAAAGTCATAAAATGTCTTAAATATTAGTAGGTATCACAGTTAACAGCGCACGCTGTCCAATTTCAACATTGGCGTTGGGGAATACAATCGCTTCACCCTCAAATTGTGCACGGTATTCGTTACCAGTTTCTGAAGCTAATAAATAATTTTTTGGAAAATCACTAAAATTAGGTGCATCTGATGCAAAGTTGAGGACAAAGTCATCTTGTTGCTTATTGATTACTTGATTCACTTCGTAAATCAAAAAATCTGCGTTTGTGTAGTTTTTAAGTCGCAACTCTTTAGCACAAATTAACTGAGTAAGAGTGTCAACCACGTTGCTAAAATCATCCATGTTATTTTGCCCAAATGGCATTACCTTACCCAATTCCACCGTGAATGCATGGGCGTCACATTCGTTTACTGAATAATAACTAAAAGTAGTTGTTGGGTTGCCAGATAACAATATAGTGTTTACTCCACAGGCTAACAATATCTGTAGTTGATATTTATCCCAGGGTTTACCATTTTGAAATGGATAGACCGCAAATTTATCATTTTTAGATGCTCGAATAGCAGTATGTAAATCATAATGAAGGCGACATCTCAGCTGTTTACTTTCTACTACAAGATAGAAATTTTTAACTACATCTTCTAATTGTTTCGCTCTGAGTCTTTCAGCATTCATCTGTTGTCCAGAAGCTAGGTTTTGGTGTTCCCCGCTAAACAGACGATTCATATTTTCTTCAATAAATCGTTCGGCAATATCCATGGCGGGTAAATTTCCAAATAAAAACAATACCCGTTGTTTGACAATTATTTCACCTAGCAAAATATTTTTGACTAAGTTTTCGCAGATCTCTATAGGAGCCGTTTCGTTTCCATGTACACCGCAAGAAAGCACAATATCTTTATCACTCTTAGCAATAGTTTCAAAACTGATAATACCCTCAGCAAGGACATTTACTTGTGTATGAGCACCGATAAAAAACTGAAAAGAGGCTGCAAAAAGTGAAGGTTGAGAGCGCGATAACGAAAGAAAGTTTCCCTGTTGTTTCAATGTTTGGATCGTATTTTGAATTGATTTTTTGAATGTATTTTGCATAAAGAGTAAGTATTGACCGCACAAATGATTCTAAGGTATCAATGTTACGCTAATCAGCATATTAACTCTCTTATTTAAACCGATAATATATTTATACACGTTACATTAACTGCTCTGTTGTTCACGCACAAAGGATGTGCCGACAGTTACATCTTTATTTGCTAATAATATAAAATCGTCTAAAGGAACAGCTTTGGAAAACAGAAAACCTTGTCCATATAAAACACCAATTTCACGTAAAATATGTAGATGCTGAATAGTTTCAATACCCTCAGCAATCAATTCACAATTTGCAGCTTTAGCGATCAACTGACTCGCTTCAACTATTGCACGGTTAACCGGGCTTTCGTCTATCTGCATAATAAACGACTTATCAATTTTAATACTGTCAATTTCGATATCACGTAGATAAGCTAAGTTAGAATAACCTTTACCAAAATCATCAATCGCTATAGTTGCGCCAAGGGATCGAATTTGTAACAACTGTTTTTTTACTAGAATTGAATTAGACAGAGCGACATCTTCTGTCAACTCTAATTCAAACTGAGATAATTCCACTTGATATTTTAGTGCTAGTTTTTCAAGGTTGTTTGCAAAGTTCAAATCATATAATTGAGATGGCGACATATTCACTGCAATTTTCAATCGTAGGTTCAGACTATTAAGATGTGCAGCCTGTTTGAAAGCTTGCTCTAAAACCCAATAACCCAACTCATTCATCATATTGTAGGATTCAGCAGCTTCGATTAGTGCCCCTGGAAAAATCAAACCATCTAGTGGGTGATTCCAACGTAATAGACACTCTGCACCTATAATCTTTAACGTATTTAACTCAATTTTTGGTTGAAGATAGATTTCTAACTCATTCTGATTCAAAGCCCTTGTTAAGTCAGCTTTCAGAGCTAATGCTCGGCCATTAGTTTCAACGTTTAAATTTTGCGCATATTGAAAATTATCGAATTTATTATCTTTTGCTCGTTTTAGGGCCGTTTCAGCTAGTGAAAAAAGTTTATTAATATCACAATTATTTTTAGGGTTAGATACTGCACCCACATTAAAATCAGCAATAAAAGCATGGTCATCACATTTTATGGGAGTTTTGAAGTGTTGAACCAAGTGGCTATAAAAATCATAAAGTTGCTCTCGGTGATGTGCTCCAGACAAAATCAAACCAAAAACATCACCTCCAATTCGACCAAATTTTGCACTGTCATTAAATAAAAATGCAATCCGATTAGCAATTTCTAAAAGTACTTTATCTCCATAATCATAACCAAAATTACTACTTACATCAGAAAAACGAACGATATCGATCAGTAATAAAGATTGTTCCGCATCTTTGTTTAAAAGCTGCTCAATTTCACCCAAAAAAACATAACGATTTGGAATAGTTAACAATGATTCATGTCGCATTAAAAAATACTGTCCCTTAAAACACACTAAATTATCTTTCAAAGTCGGTGATAAACTATCATCTATTAGATAAAAGAATGTCACTGTAAGGACCTACTACTCCCATTTTGTGTTACAACTAGCAAACACACTTGCTTTCAATGTAATGCAGTAGATGCAGCATCTGCTACATTACATTTTCTTCGCTTAAAAAATTACTCTACTTTACATGGCTGTAATTGCCAAATTTTTTCTACATAATCTCTAATCGAGCGGTCCGAAGTAAACTTTCCCATCCGTGCGGTATTAAGTATTGCCATTTTTGCCCAGCCAGATTTATCTCCGTAAGCCTTATCCGCTTTTTTTTGTGCGTCTGAATAAGACTCAAAATCGGCTAATACTTTGTAAGGGTCACCCCCTTCTAACAAACTACGTTTTATTGATGCTAATGCACCAGGTTTTCCTGGAGTGAAATAATCAGTTTCAAGCCAGTCCAACACTGCTTTGATTTCTTTATTGTTGTAATAAAAGTCGAATGGGTTATAGCCTACTTCATCAAGTTCACGAACTTCGTCTACATTTAGACCAAAAATGAAGATATTTTCGTCACCCACTTCTTCAGCTATCTCAATATTCGCACCGTCTAAGGTGCCGACTGTTAATGCGCCATTTAGAGATAACTTCATGTTACCTGTACCCGAGGCTTCTAAGCCCGCAGTGGAGATTTGTTCAGAAATATCTGCAGCAGGAATTATTTTTTCAGCCAAACTGACACGGTAATTAGGTAAAAACACCACTTTAATTTTACTGTTCACTCGTTTGTCATTGTTTACTTTGTCGGCCACTTGATTAATTGCATAAATAATATCTTTAGCTAATTTATAACCAGGCGCAGCTTTAGCACCAAATATGAATACCCTTGGTTGCATGACGTAATTAGGATTTTCTAACAATCGACGATATAACGCCATGATATGTAAAAGGTTAAGATGCTGTCGTTTATACTCATGTAAACGTTTAATTTGCACATCAAAGATAGCTTTAGGATTAATTTCTATGCCTGTTAACGCCAATACCTCTTTTGCTAGCGTCACTTTGTTTTCATACTTTATTTTCATAAATTGTTTTTGAAACTTAACATTGTCAGCAAACTCACTCAATTGCTCTAGCTTTTCTAAATGCAAAGGCCAATCATTACCGATTTTTTCATCAATTAAGGCAGATAATTTAGGATTACATGCCTTTAACCAGCGTCGCGGTGTAATACCGTTAGTGACATTGGTTAACTTATTTGGCCACATTTCATGAAATTCAGGAAACAGGTTTTTCTTCACTAAAGACGAATGAATTTCGGCCACACCGTTAACAGCAAAAGAACCAATTACCGACAAGTTACCCATACGTATCATCTTTTCGTTGCCCTCTTCGATGATCGACAGCTTCTGTTTGATAGCATTATCACCCGGCCACACTTTTTCTACTTCACTCATAAAGCGGTGATTGATTTCGTAAATAATCTCTAAGTGCCTTGGCAGAATTTTTTCAAACATACGGGCAGGCCATTTTTCGAGTGCTTCAGGTAGCAACGTATGGTTAGTGTAGGCAAAGGTTTTACTACAAATTTTCCATGCACTATCCCAATCAAGTTCAGCTCTATCTAACAAAATTCTCATCAATTCAGGGATAGCAATAGCAGGATGGGTGTCGTTTAATTGAATAACCACTTGACTGGAAAAACGATTCCAATTATCTCCATGAGCTCTTTTATAACGACGAATAATGTCTTTTAGTGAGCAGGCACTAAAAAAATACTGCTGGATTAATCGTAACTCTTTTCCCGCTTCTGTTTCATCATTCGGATACAAAACTTTAGAAATCGTCTCGGCTTGTACGTTTTCTCTCTGAGCATCCACATAACCACCAGCATTAAATACGTCCCAATTAAAGTAACTTGACGCTTGGCTTTGCCATAAACGCAAAACATTCACCGTTTTACCACCATAACCCACTACAGGGATATCCCAGGGTAATCCTTTAACAATGAGCCCGGGGTGCCACTCTTTTTTAATTTTGCCACTCTCACCATATTTGGTTTCGACATAACCATATAAAGGAATTTCTTGAATTGACTCAGGGCGACATATTTCCCATGGGTTGCCATAATCACGCCAGCTATCTGGGCGCTCTATTTGTTCACCGTTTTTAATGTCTTGGCGAAATAAGCCATGCTCATAATGTAAACCATAACCAACAGCTGGCATATCTAGCGTTGCAAGCGAGTCGATAAAACAAGCTGCTAATCGACCTAACCCTCCATTACCTAGAGCCATATCCGGCTCTTCTTCCATAATGTCTATTAAATTAACACCCAATTCCTTCAAAGCTTGATCAGTTTGTTCGAACAAGCCTAAGTTATGCAGATTATTAGACATTAAACGTCCCATTAAAAACTCTGCAGAAAAATAATGCACCGCACGAGTATCGTTCATATAATGAGATTTTTGAGTTTTACGCAGTTGCTCCAACACATGCTCTTGCACTGACGCGCATGTTGCTTTCCACCATGCATGATTATTTGCTTTATTTTCATCCGTGCCTAAAGAACAATGTAAATGTCTAACGATCGCATCTTTCATGGCCTTTTTTGGTAAAGAAGATGGTTTAGATACTGATATTTTCGCACTCATGATACACCTCAAATTAATTTTATTCAGATGACACTTGCCCTAATGTTATTTGCCAACATTAGGTTTTAAATGACGTAATAAAATTACAGAAAAAATATGTGAGCTAGTTTTAGCAGGAATTTTTATGATAGTTTGTTAAATAAATGTTAAATATACAAAAAAGCTTACGAATTCAATTAAAAAACGTAAGCTTCTTACATAAAATAAACAATTTGTATTTATTAATTATACATTTGCGGCTTTAAACACTTGAGCCACTAATGCTTGAGCTTCTTTGACCAGCAAGTCTAGATGTTCAGAGCCATTAAAACTTTCTGCATATATTTTGTAAATTTCTTCAGTGCCTGATGGACGAGCTGCAAACCAGCCGTTTGCAGTACTGACTTTTACCCCCCCAATAGCTGCATTATTACCGGGAGCACGGGTTTGAATATCAGTAATAGTTTCGCCGGCGAGTTCTGTAGAGTGAATAACATTTTTATCCATCTTACCTAAGACTTGTTTTTGAGCATGATTAGCTGCTATGTCAATACGGGTATAAACTGGTGACGAAAACCGCTCGGTTAGTGCCTGATAATGCTCGCTAGGATCTTTGCCTGTGACAGCTATAATTTCAGCCGCTAACAAACACAAGATAATACCATCTTTATCGGTTGCCCACGGTTTGCCATTACGACGCAAAAATATGCCACCTGCGCTTTCTTCGCCAGCAAAACCAATTTCGCTATTTAATAACCCTTGTACAAACCATTTAAACCCTACTGGCATTTCTGCTAATTCACGGCCTAAACTCTTCACAACTCGGTCAATCATGCTACTTGATACTAAGGTTTTACCTACTTTGACATCTTTTGGCCAATCTGTTCTGTATTGATATAAATATTGAATGACCACCGCTAAGTAATGATTGGGGTTCATTAAGCCACTTTTTGGGGTCACTATACCGTGACGATCAAAATCAGGATCGTTGCCGAAGGCCACATCAAATTTTTCTTTCAATTTAATTAAACCAGTCATAGCGTATGGTGACGAGCAATCCATGCGGATTTTCCCGTCTTTATCTCGATGCATAAAACCAAATTGTTGATCAACATTACGGTTGACCACTTCAATATTTAATCCATAACGTTTGGCTATTTTGTCCCAATAACCCAGACCAGCTCCACCTAGTGGGTCTGTGCCTAAGACTAATCCGGCTTTTGCAATGGCTTGCATATCGATTACTTGGTCGAGCTGGTCAATATAACCTTCAGAAAAATCAATTTCTGTTACGAAAGCAGAGTCATAGGCGGCAGCCAAGCTCATACGTTTCACATCAGCCATGTCATTGCTGATGATCTCATTTGCACGTTGTTGAATAAGATTAGTGACGTCGCTATCTGCAGGTCCACCATGCGGTGGGTTGTACTTGAAACCGCCGTCTTCTGGTGGGTTATGTGATGGCGTGATCACCACACCATCGGCTTGGTCCTTCGTTGAATTATCGCCATGATGCAAATTGTGCTGTAAAATAGCATGCGATATGACAGGTGTTGGAGTGTAACCACGATCTTCTTGGACGACTAAACTGACACGGTTTGCCGCTAATACTTCGACTGCTGTTGAAAACGCGGCTTCAGATAACGCATGTGTGTCCATCCCCATATATAGCGGGCCTGTAATATTTTGGTCTTGTCGGAATTCTGCTAGCGCCTGACAGATAGCAGCAATATGCATATCATTAAAGGTATTTAAAAATGAGCTTCCACGATGCCCCGACGTACCAAAAGACACAGCCTGAGTAATATCACCTTTTGTTGGTTGATTGGTGTAATAGGCACTGGTCAACTTTGCAACATTGACCAACTGCTCTTTACTCGCGGGTTTTCCTGCTTCTGGATGAAGAGCCATAATGATCCTTGTTTTTTATTTAATGTGTTCAGGGGCAAATATTGAAATCAACTGTTCTATTTCAGATAAATTAAATCCCACCTGCTCAGCCACTTCTTTGAGCATGTTAATTTTCTTAACCGTATTGTTATTGGTGATTACCCAATAATCAGAGCCAGGCACGTTTTTAGGATTAGTGCTACTACCCGTCGCCAACAGTGTATTTTTATCGGTAGCAAAATATGTTCTATTACGCCCACTCATACCCAATACCTTATTGAATTTATGGGAATTATGTTTGTGGATAATCGATAAAACCAGTAACCATCTTTCCACCATTTTAGGAATAGCTTGTAACTGTTGTCCTTCGAGTTCGCTAAATACAACCGAAGCCTGGCAAGCCTCAGTTGTACTATCTGCTAAGTTGGCATTATTATCACTAGAAGAATAGTCAGTTGTTCCTGCAATAGCATGGGTATCCTGCCTAGCGGAAGTTAGCGATTGAGGCATAACTAACCGGCGTAAAATATCCGATGCACTTTCACCTATGTCTTGAGTTTGTGAAGCAATAAAGTGGTAAAGATCGTCTTCTATTTGAATACTTTTCATTAATTTAATTTTTAAAAGGTGCACATAGTTAATATTATACGGATTGACGCAATCAATTCATCGATTAATTCAATTTCATACATAAGTATTAGCTAAACCACCAAAAAATAGGCACATTTACGTTAAAATACTTAATTGCCCATTAAAATTGATCATTTGGACAACATTACCTTATGCTGCACAATAAATTGGCTATGGCCATAGAGCAATCCTGTCAGATATTAATTGGCAAACAACAACAAGTTAAATTGGCACTAACGTGTTTGATAGCCAACGGGCATCTATTAATCGAAGATTTACCCGGCATGGGCAAAACCACCCTGTCACATACTTTAGCTAAAGTATTGGGCCTAGAATATTCGCGTATTCAGTTCACATCAGACTTGTTACCTGCGGACATGTTAGGTATCAATATTTTTGATAATAACGAACAAACGTTCCGTTTTCACCCAGGGCCAATTTTTAACCAACTGGTATTAGCGGATGAAATTAATCGGGCAAGTCCTAAAACTCAAAGCGCATTGCTTGAGGCAATGGAAGAAAGACAAGTCAGTTTAGATGGTAAAACCCGCCTACTACCCTCTCCATTTTTTGTAATCGGCACACAAAACCCAATGCATCAGTCAGGCACATATCCTCTTCCAGAGTCACAGTTGGACCGGTTTTTAATGCGAATTCAGTTAGGATATCCCGACAGAGAGGCAGAAAAAAGCATGTTGAAAACTCAACAGAGCAATATTCAACACGAATTAGAAACGGTAATGGATATTTCCGAATTTATTGAGTTACAAGATGCAGCACGACAGGTATATGCCTCGGATGAATTGCTCAATTATATTTTGCGTTTAGTCACCTTTAGTCGTGAAAGTAATCAATTTGCTAATCCGTTATCTCCACGAGCGACCAAAGCGCTGTTAAGTTCTGCTAAAGCATGGGCCTTTATCAATGATAGAGACTTTTTAATTCCAGAGGACGTGCAGGCCATACTACCAGCAGTTGCTGAACATAGATTACGCAGCGCTTCAAGTGACTTTAGCACTCAGGGTAGCTTGAGCAAAATTTTGCTCGAAGCTATCGATCCTATTAAAGCGTAGATTCTGTTATGGTTTTTCTGTTATGAGAGTACTTCGAAATTACTGGAACAGATGGCTAAATAAGCGTATCCCAGAGGCCACGCAACATCACTTAAACCACTATAATATTTTTATTTTCCCAGCTAAATTTGGCCTATCGTTTTTATCTTTATGTTTGTTGCTATTTTTGCTTGGCACTAACTACCAAAACAACTTGATGTTGTTACTGTGCTATTTTTTATTGGCTTTACTTTTAGTCAACTTATTGGCTAGCTATATCAACTTTGCCCGTATCGATTTACAAATTGGTAAGTGCCCCGAAGTGTTTGTGGGTGATGATTTGAATGTACCTCTGTGGTTAAACGCCAACAATAATGACATTTTTCCTACAAAGGGATTACTCAACTTTACGTTTCAAATAGATAAACATCAATTCAATAGAAAAACCAAAACTCAACGTAATCAGCCAAACACACAAGTTGATGCCGATGCATTTTCGAATCCAATTAACTTAAGTCAAAAATGCCAAAAACGTGGAAAGTTAGTACTAGCTAGAGTCACAGTAGAAAGTTTTTATCCCTTGGGATTTTATCGTTGTTGGACACATTTGGCTTTTATCCACGATGTGACCGTTTTTCCTAAACCTATACCTTGTGAGATTCATCTGCATGTTAGTGACCACAATATAGCTAAAAAAGATGGTCAATTAATTAGTGAACAATCTGGTCACGATGATTTCTCTCATCTCAAAGCCTACCAACCAGGCGAACCACTAAACCATGTCGCTTGGAAACAATTGGCTAAAGGCAGGGGCATGGTCAGTAAACAATTCACTTCCGTTGGCCATCATATAGGTTGGCTAAAACTATCCTCTGAATATAAAAACCAAATCCCATCGCAACCCAAAGCAGAGTTAGGAAAGTCAGATAAAACTAACTTGGATAAGGAGCTTGGCGAATTGTGTTATCAGGTGATTGAATTAAGCCGAACTCAGCGAACGTTTGGCTTGGATTTAGGCGCGCAGTGTATTTCACCAAACAGTGGAGCTGAACATCGACGTACGTGTTTACATGCACTCGCATATTTCCCTAATGGGGAACAGTAATTATGTTTACCCGCTACAAGCAAAAAATTAATAGTGCAGCTATCACACGATCTTCCAGTAATATTGCATTGTTATTGCTGGCGGTGGCATTAGTATTTGTCAGTTTTAGTCTTTTTGCTTCAGTACTCACGTGGATATTACTATTGGTTGTTTGCGGTGCTGTAATCAGAACAGCAATTTACTGTGACATTTACAAACACTTACCGTCTATTCGCACCTTAAATTTGTTAGCTGTGTTAAGTGTTCTAGGCCTTATTTATACCGCATTGAGTGTTGGTTTACTGTTAGGAATGGTTAATTTATTGGTCCTAGCTTGTGCGTTGAAACTCATGCAAATGCGCAGTCGAAAAGATGTATACCAGCTGGTCATCAGTTTATTTTTTCTAATTGGTTGTGGTTTTATTTTTAATCAATCAATCGGCTTCAGCTTATTTTATGCTTTTATGTGTTTGCTATTATTATTAAGTTTAGCTTGTTATCACGCTCCATCGATAACAATAAAAAAACACTTAACCCATATCTCTATGCTAAGTATTCAGGCATTACCAATAGGCTTTATGATGTTTTTGGTACTACCACAATTGCCTCCACTGTGGCACACACCAAAAGCCAATGGTGCACAAACAGGACTATCAGAACAAATGACCCCTGGAGATATTGCAGTTCTTTCACAGTCAAGTGAATTGGCCTTTCGCGCAACTTTCAAAGATACCCCACCAATAACTCGACAACGATACTGGCGAGCCATAGTGATGGAAGACTTTGACGGAAAAACATGGAAAGTGCATCCCTATCGGCTGAAAATGCGTGAATTTCAGTTACAATCAAAACAACAATTTAAACCTACGCTGACTGGTCCCTCTTTTAGTTATGAAGTAATTGCAGAGCCTAGCTTCCAATCTTGGTTGTTTGCAATGAATATTGCTGTACCAGCTGATACTAGAAGCAGTGTAAATATTATTCAAAGTAGTGATTTTTTGTTATTCAATCGCCTACCCGTAGTAACAAAATATCAGTACACCGTAAATTCATATCCTGAAGCATTGGCCAGTCAGATGCTTACCAAGGTCGACAGAGAAATTAATCTAGCATTACCCCAAAAAGGCAATAACAAAACAAAACAATGGATCATTAAACTGCGAGAACAATTTAAAGACAACAACAACTTTAAAGATGCAGTTTTGCGTCACTTTATTGATAACCCATTTGTTTATACATTGCGCCCTGATGTGATGTTAGTTGATCCTATTGACCGCTTCTTATTTGATAATCAGGCAGGATTTTGCAGTCATTACGCCAGCGCATTAGCCTACGCGCTTCGATTAGGCGGTATTCCTGCGCGTTTAGTGGCAGGGTATCAAGGCGGTGAATTAGTAAAAGACGCTGGAAAATCATCTTATTTGAGTATTTACCAATACGATGCCCATGCATGGGTAGAAGCATGGAGTGATAATTCAGGTTGGCAACGCATTGACCCGACAGCGTTGGTATCGCCAGATAGAATAGAGTTTGGTTTGCGACAGGCGATGCAAGAAGAAGGCAGTTTTTTAGCTGACAGTCCGTTTGCCCTTGCTAGACTCACTAATATAGCTTGGCTCAATAATATAAGACTCTTTTTGGCAGACATAGACTATAACTGGAGCCGCTGGGTATTAGGATTTAATAGTGAAAGACAGCGTGACCTCTTTAAATCGATTTTAGGCAAACTGACCCCAGAACGCTTGTCTTTATTAGGCTTAGGAGTGGTATTCACTATTGCTTTGTTGCTGAGCTTGTTTTTTCTTCCTCACTGGTTAAAAAATCGTTTAAGTACAACTCAACGTTTGTACTTAAATTCCCTAAGAGTTTTGGAGAAGGCTGGTGCACCACGGTCTATTTGGCAAGGACCCAGTGCCTTTAGTCAACAAATCAATGAGCACTACTCTTATAAAGTCAGTGAGCCTTTTTCTCACATCACCCAACACTATTTGCGATTAACCTATCAAAACAAGCATACTTGTGAAGCGCCAATACTCAATACAAAAAAATGTCATCGTATAATGCGTCATCATTTAGCTCTATTAAAAACTGAGTTGTTAAATATAAAAACATAAAGTATAAAAAAGAACCATTGCTGCCTTAGCGACAATCTGATTTTTATGGCACAATACGCGCCGAATTTTCGCCATATGTACGTTATTAATCTGAAGTACATATGGTAACAATAGTTGAACATAAACTGGGGTACCGACATTGCTAACGACTGCAAATATTACAATCCAATTTGGCGAAAAGCCATTATTTGAAAATGTCTCGGCCAAATTTGGCAATGGCAATAAATATGGCCTGATTGGCGCAAATGGTTGTGGTAAGTCAACCTTTATGAAAATCATTGGTGGTGACTTAGAACCATCTGGTGGCAATGTATCTGTCGATCCAGGTGAACGAATTGGTAAACTAAAACAAGACCAGTTTGCCTACGAAGAATGCAGCGTTATTGACACGGTTGTGATGGGTCATGGAGAACTATGGAAAGTTAAAGTTGAACGTGATGCCATTTATTCCAATCCTGATATGACCGAAGAAGACGGTATCAGGGTAGCCGATTTAGAGTCTGAATTTGCCGAAATGGATGGTTACACAGCAGAGTCTAGAGCAGGTGAACTGCTAATCGGTGTAGGTATACCTGTTGAGCAACACTTCGGTCCTATGAGCGAAATTGCGCCGGGCTGGAAACTTAGGGTGTTACTGGCTCAGGTATTATTTTCTGACCCAGACATTATGTTGCTGGATGAGCCTACCAACAACTTGGATATCAATACTATCCGCTGGCTAGAAACGGTGCTCAATGATCGTAACTGCACCATGATCATTATTTCACACGATAGACACTTCTTAAATTCTGTTTGTAGCCACATGGCAGATATCGATTACGGCGAAATTCGTTTATTTCCGGGCAACTATGATGAATACATGACAGCAGCAACACAATCTCGTGACCAACTGTTGTCAGACAATGCTAAGAAAAAAGCTCAAATATCTGAGCTAAAAGCCTTTGTGAGTCGTTTCTCAGCCAACGCATCAAAGTCGAAACAGGCTACATCACGAGCCAGACAAATTGACAAAATACAATTAAATGAAGTGAAGCCATCTAGTCGACAAAACCCGTTTATTCGTTTTGAAGAAACTAAAAAGTTACATCGTTTAGCTGTTGAAGTAGAAGGTTTAACCAAAACATACGACACACAGCTATACAAAGACTTAGACTTAATGATAGAAGTCGGCGAAAGAGTTGCCATTATTGGTCCAAACGGCGTAGGTAAAACAACATTACTGAAATGTTTAGTGGGTGACACCGACTTAACGGCTGGCAGCGTAAAATGGTCTGAGAATAGCAACATTGGTTATTATGCTCAAGATCATGCTTCTGACTTCGAAGAAGACAAAACACTGATGGATTGGATGTATCAATGGGCCCAAGAAGGTGACGATGAACAGATCATGCGCGGCACCTTGGGCAGGCTGTTATTCTCACAGCATGATATTAATAAGTCGGTCAAAGTCATATCAGGTGGTGAACAAGGCCGTATGTTGTTTGGCAAGTTGATGCTACAAAAACCCAACATACTGGTTATGGATGAACCTACTAACCACTTAGACATGGAATCAATCGAATCTTTAAATTTAGCGTTAGAAAATTATAAAGGCACCTTAATTTTTGTCAGTCATGATAGAGAATTTGTATCCACTGTTGCTACGCGTATTATTGATATGAAACCAGAAGGCGTAGTCGATTTTAAAGGTGACTACGATAGTTATTTGGCAAGTCAGGGGTTTTAAATAAGGCCGCTACGAACTTTTAGCCGGTCATTAGGAAATATTTGCGACTAGCTTGTTGCTAATCGGTGCTTTATGCGAAGATATTTTGCGAGGTAAATTTTATTATCAAGCTATGATTTGGTTGAGCATAGCGCAATTCAAAGGTTTATTTTGCTTTAAACTAATCGCTGGTGATTTACTGCTTATAGAACTGAAAAAACCGGAATAATCCGGTTTTTTCGTAGTATAAAAATAACTGGTTACTTAATATTAAGCAACCAAGATACAAATTGTTTTGCTTCAGTAGTGTTTGCGAAGGTGCCCATTTTCTGACCACACTTGTCGGCAAATGCCACTTTATGTTTATTTACAGAGATATTGTGCACTGGGCACATTACCGAAATCTGTGTTCCGTTATATGTATAAGACATAATAAAACTCATTAAATATGGCTATTTCATGCTTCATAAAATGAAGAAATTATAGCTAAAAGTAAAAATAAGCTCATTACAGTTTTGACGATACTACTAAAACCTTAGGTTCTTGTTCAATGAGACATCTGCAAATTTTGTTTGCTACGATGTTTAATACCCATAAATTCGTCGTACGATAATTCAGCTTGTTATTATAATTTTAAAAAACTTCACCAAGTAGGTGCGGTCTAAAAAATTTTTGTTTTTAATGTTGGCTGACTGGATCAAGGAAAGACATTACATTGGGGGGTTTGAATAGAGAGGTTCAACAAACCTTCAGTCAACATACTCACCTTTAATCAATTAGTCAACTGTTAATAAGACTAATTGGTCTACTATCAGTAAATAATTCAATATCTTAAAGGTGTTATCATATGTGTGTTTTTAATAACGAGGAATATACTTTGGAAAAAATTGCCATCTTTGTTGATGTACAGAACATTTACTATACCACTCGTCAGGCTTACTCTCGCCAATTTAATTACCGTCGATTCTGGCAACATATTCAACATCAAGGCGACATCATTATGGCTAACGCCTATGCCATAGACAAAGGTGATGAACAACAGCAAAAATTTCAAAGTGCTCTCAAACATATTGGCTTTGATATAAAGTTAAAACCTTACATTCAACGCAGTGATGGTTCAGCTAAAGGTGATTGGGATGTAGGTATTGCGATAGATGTCTTAGAAGCCGCCGAGAATGCAGATACCATAGTATTATTATCAGGTGACGGAGATTTTGATTTGTTACTTAGAAAAGTCAGTCAAAAATATGGCTGTAAAACCCAAGTGTATGGTGTACCTCAACTTACCGCTACATCATTAGTAAATGCGACCGATAAGTTTTTCAAAATTGATTCTGATTTATTACAGTGAGACGTTATAAATGGCTAGCTGCAATCCATGCAATGAGACAGGCCAGTTATCCGTAACTTACAAATAAACCCAAGGCTAGTTTACCACTGCCTGTTTCACATCTAATCGTGGCGACTGAGTAACAGTAGTGCTTCAAAAAAGTAGCGACAATCTATTGGCTACGAGTGAGACAAGACCGTCATGCTGAATATGAGCAGCTAATTCTGTTATATTTTCATCCGCGCCTCGAACGCCAAATAAAATACCTAGTGCTCCAACAAATACCTCGCGAGCTAAAACTGAAACTCGTATTACCAAGCCAAAACAACCATCCTAT
>NZ_CAJXPA010000110.1 GCF_913058035.1 uncultured Paraglaciecola sp.
TCTCTGACATGCCCCATGCTTCACTAATATTAATTCCTAATTTTTCATACCATTGTAATAAAGAAAGAGGTATTGGAGCTGTACCTGAAGCAAAGTACCTTGCACATTCCAATCCTAATTTTGTTTTTATTTTTTTAGCTATAATTTTGTTAATAATTGGGATTGAGATTAAAAAGTTTAACTTTTTTTCAGGCATGCTTTTCAATATTTGGCTTTGGAATTTTGACCAGAGTCTTGGTACTGAACCAAACACAGTTGGCTTAACGTAATTCAGGTCTTCAATAAACGTTTCAAGAGATTCGACAAAGTATATTTCATATCCTACGAAAAGTGATGACGCTTCTAAACTTCGCTCAACAGCGTGCGCTAGAGGAAGATAAGACATTTGGCGATCATTCGACGTCATGTTAAATTTTATTGCTGTGATTTGTGCAGCCGATACCCAGTTTTTATAGGTTAATACAACACCCTTCGGCTCGCCTGTTGAACCCGACGTATAGAGTATGGTGGCGGTATCATTTATAGACGCTTGATGAACGTTTTCAATAGGCGGATATTTGCTTAACCAAGATGTAAATGATTCTGTAGTTGAAACGGTAGGGTAAGGAAGTGCTATCCGCAGTATATCTGTATTAATTGCTGATTCGGCTGCGCTTGTGTCGTCTAATTTACCTACGAATATAGCTTTCAAGTCTGCGTGTTTAATTACAAAGCTTATCGTGTTGTGATGCGCAGTTGAAAAAATGGCTACAGGTATATAGCCAGCCATCATTATCGCTAAATCGCTAATAATCCAATGAGCACAGTTTTTTGACAAAATACCTATTCTTGAGCCTTTTTCATATCCCTGCGATTGTAAGCCCTTTGCAATACAACGTGCTTGATGTTCTACCTCTGTCCAAGTGTATTTTTGCCACTGCCTTTCAATGGGTTGATGCAAGTAAACCTTGTTTGGATTATTTTTACTTTGCTTTAGTAAGTTTTGAACGGGAGTGGTATATGTCATGGGTAGCACAATATCCTTATAGAACGTTAGCCTGTTATCACGCTTGATTAGCGTTTTAGATTAATACTCATAGTTAATACGCTAGTTTGGAGCACTTAATTAGTGTATTAACCTATCATTTAGGTAGGTTTTAGTATAATCATGAGCAAGTCAAAATAGCCATTAAATCACAGTCTTTTAGAGTTGTTGTACTGATAGGTTTATTTTATACCTCGTTTTTAAAATGTACAAAAATAAGCAAACTCAAACGAACGGCTCGATGAAATTGAATTAGTTTGCACAACATATTGTGATGCTTTATGACATTGCACTGAAGCCCACAAACATTTTGATTCGTGTTTTTTCTTTTTTTAAAAATAAGAGTAGCGATTAATACCTCAAATTGTTGCACCTGTAATAGCACTTTAAGCCAAATCAAAATATCCATCAATGCTAACGATTCATCGCCTCTTAGGTTGACAACAACTACTTTTAACACATCATTTTAAGTACTATTTTGCTGTTCTTATAGAAAAAGCTATGACGTCATCTCAATAAAATTGATAACACCAACAAAGCATTTTTTTGGCCTCTAAAACTGGATTAAATATTCCCTTTCAATAGATTTTCGTCTATTTCTATTACTGATTTGGAACATGCAACTTAAATACTTAGATCATAAAGACATAACAAAAATTCCGGAAAACTGAGTTATGGAGTGAACAGACATACCGACTTACATCGCTGCCAGTAATAATTTGACTATGTCGTTAATATACATAAATCACGTCATTAACATTATGCTAAAAGCTTGTGAAAATAATTTTCTACACAGGATGGCTCGCTCTTTTATTTAATAAAGGGAAGCAACTCAGGTATCAGTTAGACAACGAAATTACGTTCTCCTTTCAACGATAAACCGTTATCACCGAAATATCGTTGCTCCAATAATTTCAAATAAATAATTTTTCCTTTAAAAACATATAGATAATTTTTTTACTTGGTTGGCATGGTTATCGCTAATAGCTAACTAACTTGCCGATAGTTCAGACTACTAAGAAATACGATGAGCTAACGCAAGTGTGCTTACCTCACCACTTTTCAATAATAGGTGATGATGGTCTTTATTAATTTGTTAAGGAAATTGTTATGAAAAAAATCGATGTTACGGAAGCCATTTTTTCAATTAAAGCTGAAAAAGCATTAACTTGGGAAAGCATTGCACAGGCAATCGGTATGTCGACGGTGTGGACAACTTCTGCATGTTTAGGTATGAACAGTTTTCCTGCAGTAGCGGCTGACAAATTGGTAGCCTTTTTAGCATTACCGTCTGAGGCAAAAGCTGCATTGATGGAATATCCAACCAAAGAATGGGATAAGTCGGTACCGCAAGATCCATTAGTCTATCGACTGTACGAAGTTGTTGGTGTGTACGGCGAGACTTTAAAAGAAGTTATTCAAGAAAAGTTTGGTGACGGTATTATGAGCGCTATTGATTTTACAATGGAAGTAGAAAAAGAAGAAAATCCCAAAGGTGATCGTGTCATTTTAACCTTAAACGGTAAGTTTTTACCTTACAAAGCCTGGTAATTAAGAAGTGTTGTGAATGATTAAGTCATAGGCTAATTTGTTGGCCTTATTTTTGAAACATAGTTAGATAAACCAATTTTAAACAAGTGAGAATGAATAAATGGCGTATATTGAACCTAGTGAGTTTGTTACCAAAATGGTGGATGCAGGTGAATCAAAAATTTACATGTCAACCAAAGATACTTTAATCCGTGCATTTATGGCGGGGGCTATTTTAGGCCTTGCAGCGATTTTTGCCATCACAGTAGCGGTAAAAACTGGGAGCCCATTAGTCGGTGCTGTTTTATTTCCCGTTGGCTTTATTATGCTGTATTTGATGAAATTTGACTTGTTAACAGGCGTTTTTACCTTAGTGCCTTTGGCATGGTTAGATAAACGACCTGGCGTCACCTTTTCAGGCATAATGCGAAACTGGGGACTGGTATTTGTCGGTAACTTTGCCGGCGCAATGACCACCGCATTTTTTATGTCCTTTATTTTGACCTACGGCTATTCAATTGAAGGTGGAGCCATCGCAGAGAAAGTCGCCACCATCGGAGAATCTCGTACAGTGGGTTATCAAGAACATGGTTTTGCTGGTTGGATAACTATATTTATCCGTGGCATGTTGTGTAACTGGATGGTGTCAATGGGAGTCGTTGGTGCAATGATTTCAACTTCAGCTGGTGCCAAGATGGCCGCGATGTGGATGCCCGTCATGTTATTCTTTTTTATGGGTTTCGAACACTCAATTGTCAACATGTTCTTGTTCCCATTCTCTATGATCATGGGCGGTGATTTTACTGTTTACGATTATATAATTTGGAATGAATTACCCACAGTGCTGGGCAACTTAGCCGGTGGATTGTTACTGGTGGGTTTACCCTTGTACTACACTCACGTTAGAACTTCTGCAACGCGAAAACTTGTTTAATGCTTTGAAATGCTTCATGACTCATTTTGAATGCTAATATGCAAAGCCCTATAAATTAATTTATAGGGCTTTTTTCTTTGCAATTTGTCTTACGGGAACAAAATTATCATTGATACCGATGAACCAATAAACCAGCCTCTTACCGTGAGTATCGGCCATGCCTCTGATAAAGGGGTTAAGCCGATAAATCAAGACTTCAGTGGCAGTAGTATACCCAATGAACCCTTACTTAGCAGCAAAGGGATTGTGTTGGCCATGGCCGACGGAATTAGTTCGAGTCAAGTCAGTCAAATTGCCAGTCAAACTGCAGTATCAGGTTTTTTAGAAGATTATTATTGTACCTCAGACTCATGGTCGGTAAAAACGTCGGTACAAAAAGTGGTTAAATCAATTAATAGCTGGCTGTGTGCACAGACATGCAACAGCCCTTACCGATTTGAAAGAGATAAAGGCTACATATGTACATTTAGTGCTTTGGTCTTAAAGTCCAATACTGCCCACCTTTTTCATTCTGGAGATACTCGCATCTATCGCTTGTCAGGTAACAGTCTCGAGCCTTTGACTAAAGACCATAGAAGAGTTGTGTCTCCTGAAGTCAGTTATTTAACCCGAGCGTTAGGTATAGAACAAAGCTTTGAAATTGATTACCAAACTCAACCCATAGAGCAGGGTGATGTATTCGTTTTGGCAACAGATGGCGTTTATGAATTTATTGACACTGTACAAATTGTAGAAGCGATTCACCATGCAAAGTCGCTAGATTGTGCTGCTACAAGGATTATCCAACAAGCACTGGATGCGGGTAGTGATGACAATTTGAGTGTACAAGTTGTGCGTATCGAGCATGTACCTGATTATGAATTACATGAAGTGCAGCAGATGACCAAGCTACCGCTACCACCAGAATTAACCGCAAGAATGATATTTGATGGTTATGAAATTATCCGAGAAATCTATATCAGTAGTCGCAGCCATGTTTTTTTGGCTCTGGATTTAGACAATCAACAAAGTGTTGTGATCAAAATACCGTCTACAGAGTTGCGTAATGACAGTCAATATCTTGAGCGTTTTATGCTTGAAGAATGGATTGCTAAACGGGTCAACAACCCGCATGTTGCCAAAGCAATTAAACCTACCCGACAACGTCATTATTTATATTTAGTCAGCGAATATATTGAAGGTATATCCCTCCACCAATGGATGATTGATAACCCTAAACCCACACTTGAAACAGTTCGAGCTATCGTTGAGCAAGTGGCTAAAGGCTTGCAAGCCTTTCACCGCCAGGAAATGATCCACCAAGATCTGCGTCCTCAAAATGTAATGATTGATCATTTAAATACTGCCAAAATCATTGACTTTGGCTCAACCTATATTGCCGGTGTGACAGACACTAAAAAAGAAAAATCTGTGCCAGGCACCATACGTTATTCAGCCCCAGAATATTTCTTAGGTCATCAAGGAACTCCATGTTCAGACTTATATGCTTTGGCGGTGATGACTTATCAAATGTTGTCTGGCAGCTTTCCTTATACCCCTGATATTGCCCAAGCTACAAGTGTGCCTGCCCAGCGTAAATTAGTTTATAAAAGCTTAATAGATAATGATTCAAATCTACCACCTTGGATTGATGATACATTGCGCAGAGCACTGCAAATAAGTCCTCTAAAACGTTATGGTCAGTTATCTGAATTTACCTATGACCTGCGTCATCCAAATAAGTTATTTTTGGCTAAAACCCGCCCGCCTCTTCTGCAGCGTGATCCCCTGATGTTTTGGCAAAGTGTTAGTTTTATATTTTTTGCGATTATAGTGGTGCTGTTATCTCGATAGACAAGTTATCGTCGATAAATCTAGTCACAATAAGCCGTTACACCCATATTTTTTTATTTCTACAATGTACAGATAAGGACTAGGCTTTAATCTTAACAAAAATATTTTGATCCTTGCGCTTTAGTTATAATTGAGTTGGTAGCAAACATTATTCACATGATATTGACTCCATTTTATACTCGGAAAAGATGCATCTTAATATTATATTTTTTTATCCTAGAAGCCAATGTAGTGGGTTTTAAGCCAAGAATAGCTGCGGCGCCGTTTTCACCATAAATTCTTCCACAAGCTTGTTTGAGTGCTAATTCAATACTTGAAATATCCAATTTTACTTTTTGTATTTCATTTGTTGGCTTAATTACAGGCTGAACATTATCTTGTGACTGCTTTGATATTACCGACGATAAAAAATCGAACTTTAATCTATTATCATTTGATAGGATTACCTGACGCTCAATAATGTTTTCTAATTCTCGGATATTCCCAGGCCAATGGTAAGCTTTCAAATATTCTAATTGGGCCAATGACACTTTGGGCCGTGATTTATTCGAGCGACTGCACACCTTTTCAATAAAGTGTTTGGTTAGCATAGGTAAATCGTCTAAACGTTTTTTTAGTGCAGGAGACTCAATAGGAAAAACATTTAAACGGTAGAATAAATCCTCTCGAAATTTCCCTCTTTCTACCTGAAGTTTGAGATTTTGATTTGTGGCAGCGATAACACGGACGTCGACACTACACGTTTTAGAATCGCCTACTCGTTCAAATTGTTGTTCTTGAAGCACACGCAACAACTTACCTTGCAACTGCAACGGGATTTCTGCTACTTCATCAAGAAATATGGTACCGCTGTCAGCTAGTTCGAAACGCCCTGCACGATTTGATATTGCACCTGAGAACGCACCTTTTATATGGCCAAAAAACTCACTTTCAAAAAGCTCAGCTGGGATAGCAGCGCAGTTCACACGGATCATGGGGCGAGCTTTTCGTGCACTAGCCTCGTGGATCGCTCTTGCAATCAACTCCTTGCCAGTTCCAGATTCGCCTGTGATCAATACGTTTGCGTTAGTAGGCGCGACTAATTCGATTTGATTTACCATTTGTTGAACTGCAGCACTTTGGCCAATGATTTGATGATGGTTAAAATCTGCTTTGATTTCTTCTTGCAGGTAAGCGTTTTCTAACTCTAAACGCTGTTTTAATGAGTCTACTTCACGCATAGCATTCAATAGTTTTCTTTCAGTTTTTTGTCGTTCTGTGATGTCTCGGAAAATCACCACTGCGCCTATCAGGCTGCCGTTATCTGTCACTGGGGTACTGGTATATTCGACCGGAATTGCCTGGCCTGATTTAGTCCAAAATACTTCATCATCAACACTGTGTACCGAACCATCGTGAAACGCCGCGTAAATAGGACAATCACCCGGGTGATAATGGCTACCATCTGTATGAGTGTGGTGGATCATATCGTGAATATTTCGACCGACAAGTTCGTTTTTATTCCAGCCAAGCATGAACTCTGCTGCAGGGTTGATAAAAGTAGTGCAGCCATTTTCATCTACGCCATAAATACCGTCACCCACTGCCGACAAAAGCAGTTGGTTTTGGCGCTCAATCTCTTCAAATACTGTTTCTGTTCTAGTCCAATGGAAGAACCCTCCATGATGGTGTCTATCAGCTGAGGATTTATGGCGTAACCTAAACAAGTCTATGCTGTCGCTAAAACTGAATATAAGCAGGGTGTTTTCATGTTTCTCTATCACAGACACTGAAGTTTCAAGTGGTACTGAGTCACCAGGTACAGAAAAAAATAAATTTTCACTCCATGCCCATCCGTGATGCATAGCAGCGCTGCTTAATGTATATAACTCTGGCAAACAATCCTTAAACAAGCTGGTTACGGTGATCGTTTTATTTGTGACATCGCCAAGTAAAAAAAGTTGTTGCGCCTTAATATTTGCTGCAAGCATTTTATTTTCGAATGGAGCGACTAAAAGTTGTGCTTGTGGGGCGTGTTCAAAAATATCTCTTTGTAGCATAACTCTACCTGTTTATGGCCTTTCATTGTGTGTATTAACGATATCTTTCAAGAAACGAGCCAATAACGAAAATTCGTTTTTAGTATCACGAAAATTCGTTTAACCCGAAAAATCGTTATGTACTCAAATCCTAAAAAATAAAAAAACACTAATAAAAACAATGAGATGAAAATATTATAAAGTGGCACATCTTTCGCAATATTAAAAATTGTAAGGTTATAAAAATATTTTATATCAACACATCAAATCGTTTTTAAATAACAAGGCTTTTATTTTAGATGGCGCTCTGTATACGGGCATTGATGCACACTAATCGAGCAACAGGTAAGTATATATCTGGTGAGATTCTGCACCATTCAATCAGATAATCTAGCAGAGTAAATAAGGGCTGAACGTTAGCCTAAAACAGGAATTTAATGATGCAAAGCAAACCACCTTTTCCACCTTTTACCTTAGAAACAGCGTTACACAAGGTAAAAATGGCACAAGATGCATGGAATACCAAAGATCCCGAAAAGGTTTCACAGGCCTACACTATTGATTGTATGTGGCGTAATCGTAACGACTTTTTTAGCGGCAGAGAAGCTATCAAAGCATTTTTAAAGCTTAAGTGGCACAAGGAAAAAGCGTATCAATTAAAAAAGACACTCTGGTGTTTCAAGGATGATCGCATAGCCGTGTGTTTCGAATACGAATGGCATGATCACGTCGGTCAATGGCATCGATCTTATGGCAACGAAAATTGGGAGTTCACAGCAAGCGGCCTAATGAAAAGTCGACAAGCCAGCATTAACGATATGCTAATCAAAGACAATGAGCGGAAGTTTTTTTAACTCATTGTCCTAGTTAAAATGAAAGAGAAAATTATGAAATTATATAAAAAAACTACATTTAGTATTGCCTTAACAACAGCGCTTATGGGTGTCGCCAGCATTCAATCAACACAGGCCAATACTTTTACCGAGGCTTTAACCACGGGCACTGCCAATTCAGATATTCGTCTGCGCTACGAGGATGTTAAGCAAGATAACACAGCGCAAAACGCCAGTGCTTTAACTTTACGTACCCGTTTAGCTTACACCACTGACTCCTTTAGTGGCTTTTCGGCCAAGGTAGAAATGGAAGACAACCGCATTGTGTTAGGTAAAGGGAATTACACCGTTGGTCCAACAGGCTTTAACTCAGGTATTTATTCCGTCATTGCTGATCCAGAATTTACTGAATTGGACCAAGGTTATATTCAATATAAAAGCGAAATTTTCTCAGTTAAATTAGGTCGTCAGGTGATCACCATGGATAACCATCGGTTTGTTGGCCATGTTGGTTGGCGCCAGGATAGGCAAACCTTTGATGGTTTATCAGCCCAGTTTAGTCCGGTCGAAGACTTAAGTCTGAAATATGCTTATATAAGTCAACGTAATCGCATCTTTGGTGAAGTGGCTGACGTGGATACAAAAGATCACTTACTAAACGCCTCCTATAAAACTTCTGTCGGCTTGCTTACCGGCTATGGTTATTTACTAGAAGTGGACAACAATACCAACAACTCTCTTGATACCTTCGGTCTGCGTTTTTCTGGTAGCACTAAGGTGGGTGAGACGAAGATTTTGTATAGCGCGGAATTTGCCCATCAAAGCAGCGAATCAGCGGCTACAGATTTCAACGCTGATTACTTAAGACTGGAATCAGGTGCCATATTTAGTGGAGTAACAGCTAAAGTGGCTTATGAAGTGCTTGGCTCCGATAAAGGCACCTACGGCTTTGCAACCCCCCTTGCCACCTTACATAAATTTAATGGTTGGGCAGACCAATTCTTAGGTACACCGACTCAGGGTTTAATCGATCTTTCTTTTACTGTGTCAGGGAAAGTTGCAGGAGGAGGCTGGACTGTTATTTATCATGACTTTACCGCGGATGATGCCAGCGTTACTGTTGATGACTTAGGTAGTGAACTTGACCTTCAGTACACGCGTAAATTTGGCAAACACTATTCAGCAGGGATTAAATACGCTGCGTATTCTGCCGGCGATATTAAAGTGGATACTGATAAGCTATGGTTGTGGGTAGGAGCAAAGTTTTAATTCGGACATTTGAATTTCTAGTTTAAGAGGATAATATTTATTGAGCTATTTATCCTCTTTGTTCTCTTTTTAATTCGTAAGCATAATCCTAGATATTTACCACATCACTTAGACTCATGGCGTTTTTAAAATATTTTTTGCTTATTATTTTATATTATCCACTGAATGGTTATTAAACGAGATGTATATCGTTTAGTGGGTCCCATGCCTTCAATGACACATAAAACAGTGATAGAAAATGATTAGGTGTACTTTGATATTGATTCTGTTCCTGGAGCAAACATCAACTTAACTGCACTCAGGCCCTAGGTTGGTTGTGTGTTTTGTTATATTAAGTTGGAGAACGTTAACGGTTTCGATTGGAAGTATCCTTAACACCAAGCACTTCTCCATCTTTGTTATTTCAAAATATGTGATGCTTTTTGTCAGTTGTATTAGTTGCGCTGATGGTAAAAGTTTCTTCTAGTACCTGCTCTACCCTAAAATTTGAATCTGATAACAACTTCCAATTAGCTTCAAGCTCACCCACTTTAAAACCAAAGTCTGTAAACGTTAACTGTTTCGCCGATTTATTGGCAATATTGAGCGCTATTTCACTGCTGATCGCATCATGACTTAGATGTGAAAAAACAACACTCGATGCAATAGATGCAATAATTAAGACTTTTGATACTACTTTGCGGATGATCATTTTCATGTCTATAGTCCTCTACTTTTACTCTTTAAAACTAATAACTTCGTGTTGGCCTTCAACAATTAATTGAAAGGTAACAGACATGTCGCTGTTATTTTTCCAATACCGTCCATGCGGACAGGTAAACAGTGACGTAAAGCTCCCTTTCATCTGACTTAGCGCAGCGATTGCGTAACTAACAAAGTAACCTGTGGTGTCAGATTGTGGCTCACCATGCTAGTCAAAATGAAGAGGTTCACCATCAGTTAGCTATTCGAATGTAATCTTCTCATACTGAGTCATCCGAAACTTGTATTCGATATCTTTGCCTACAGTCGCTATCACTTCGATTACCTGTTAACTTTTTTCTGGGGTGGCAGAGATGTTATTTTTTGTATGCCTCTAATGTTATGATTCGCCAATGCTCTTAAACTTAATTAGTGCCTAATATGTGTGGGATCAATATTGTATTTTGCTGGAAGCAAATAACCGGTGAATTGCAACCCAACCAACATCAGACCCGCACTCTTTAACATCGTATTAGCTGTAGTTGCAAAGTGTTGGAATGACGTTGATTTTCGCCAATAACTAATGGCAATAACGATAAACGCGAGGGCTATAAATTGGCTAAGTTCAACGCCAACATTAAAGGCAATCATGCTAGCAACAAGGCCATCTGATGCTAATTCAAATTAATACACGGTGTTAATTCTAGCGAACACCTTTATCGCCAGAACTAACACAGATTGGCAATCATATTGATAATTAAGAGCTAGACATAAGCTGGTGTGTTACAAAATAAAGAACAGTCATACCTTTATTAAACCTGTTCACATTTCAATTAAAGTTAAAGCTTAATGATTAAACCTGTTTAAAGCCATAGCCACATTATGAGTCGCCTGTTTGGCGCGAGCGCTCAGCGCTGTTACTGATATAAAACCATGCATACAATCGGCATAGTGTTCGTGATGTGTTGTTATATCTGCCGCTTTTAGCCGGGCAGCATATGCCATTCCATCATCTCTTAATGGATCGAATCCTAAGGTTAAAATATAGCTGTCTGGAGACTCGCTAATGTCGTTTGTTAAAAGCGGACTGACTAATGGAAGCGCGGCTTCGTCTAAAGAATTTAAATAATGTTGTCTAAAATAATCCATCAGATCCCGTGTTAAAAGTAACTGTTTATTGAAACTTTGATAAGACTCCGTCAGGCCTTGTAAGTCCAGCATGGGGTATAGTAATAACTGAAATAACGGTTTTACTTTGCTCTGGACTGGGAGGTCTTTTTGCAATGCACTAAGTCCAATTATGCAAGCTAAATACGCGCCAGCGCTATCGCCACCCACACCTATATACTTTGGATTTATATTCAGATTTTGATGATTGTCATGGATATAGTTCCAAGCATCAACAGCATCACAAATTGGTGTTGGAAATTTATATTCAGGGGATAGTCGGTAATCTACGGAAATAATATTCATGTTGCCATGTTTGGCTAAATATCGGCAAAATCGATCATGAGTATGAATACTTCCGATTACGCAGCCACCACCATGAAAATACACTAACGTTTTCAGAGACGTTTTTTGCATTGCGTAATACGTACGAATTTTTATTGTTGTAGCGCCGCTGTTATGTGTACTAACAGGGACATGCATATCGACAACCTGATGCATCTCAATTTTCTTAAGACCTAGCATTTTGTCCATCATCGAAAATGTATGTCTGAATAATTTGGGTGGCAGCTTGTGAAGTGGCGGCATGAATGACAAGACCTTCGCAATCATTAATTGCTTGGCTTCTAACTGCCCACTCTGTAGTTTTTTACTTTCTTGGTATTTTTCATCTTTTTCATTTTCTTTGTTGAAATCATTCATTCTGCATGACCTTTTTTACGATTCTTTTGGTGGATAAAAATTTTTATCGACTCAAAAATTTCATAACTAAGCGATTGATATACGCGGGAGAAACAGTACTCAGGAAATGAAGTAAACCATAAGATACGCTGACTGTTCTATGAGTATTAGGTTGCCTGACTTGTTTATCAATCACAGCCACTACGTCTTCAGCGGTTAGATGAGTGCCTAATCGTTGCATTACTTTTGCAGTCTTTTTCTGTGAATTGAACATATTAGTAGCAACAAATGGCGGCATGACATCACATACTCGAATGCCATATTTTTGCCATTCGAGTTCCAGCGCCTCCGTTAGCGCTTTTACTGCGAATTTACTAGCCGAATAGCTGGCTAATTCTGGCACACCATAATCACTGCTAGCTGATGACATATTTACAATGGTGCTTTTGCTATTATTTTTTAAGTACGGCCATGCTGCTTGGCATAAATTGATCACCCCCATTACATTCACACTTATCACTCGCTGGTGCTGGTTGTTATTTATATCTTCAAATGCGCCAACGTCTAAAATTCCAGCATTATTTAATAACACTGATAAGCTATGATCATTCCCATTACAAAACTCAGACATGACTTGCTGAGCTTGTGAAAAATCACTCACATCCAATGGGTATAAAGCAATTCGAGTCTTATCCCATTGTTCAGTAACTTCTTCTAAGAGGGCAAGATTTAAGTCGGCCATCGCAACCACATAACCCATTTTATGAAAATGCCGAGCCGCAGCTAAACCGATACCGGAAGCTGCACCTGTAATAAATATGCTGTTTGTATTCATGTAAGAGACTCCGAATTAACTATCTGAATAACTCTCATATTAACTATCATATTAACTATCAAAATGATCTTGTCTGAATATGTTCCATCTGCGGATCTTTCATTTCATCAATCCATCTGCGCCATGTATATGGCCATAAAATAGGATCACCGTCGGCATCTAAATACCAGCTTTGACATCCACCCACCCAACTCGTGCCTTTTAAACCTTCTTTTATATAGGCATTAAATTCGTCAATAGCTTGTTGTTTAGCTTCAAATTCATCAAATTCATAGTGACGCCATTTATCAATCATTTTTATCAGGTAATCAGCTTGCACTTCGCTCATGGCGATAACAGAAAAGTTACCAATAGGCGTATTTGGCCCCAACATTAAAAAGAAGTTTGGGTAACCGTTTAGCATCATTGAACGATAGGCTTTGATTTTATGTTCCCAAGCTTTGTCAATATGCAAATTATTGCGCCCAATTAAGTTCATGGGACGCATAAAATTAAAGGCATTAAACCCAGTCGATAAGACCAGAACGTCTAATTCATGATGTTTACCGTCTTTGGTGATGATGCCAGTTGCGGTGATACGCTCAATTCCGTCAGTAATTAATTCCGCGTTAGGCCTCTGAATAGCTTTATAAAAGGTGGTATTGATGATGACCCGCTTGCAACCTACTTGATAGTTTGGTTGTAATTTTTCACGCAATCTCTTGTCTTTTATACTGAATCTTAAGTTGGCTTTGCACAAAAAATTTAATACATGTTTTTGTATAAAATGACCGGTTACTGCTTTGGTAAAAAAGTGCTCTAAAAAGGCTTTTCCCAAATTACGATGCATTTTTGTGAGCAATGGAAAACGGGTCATCAGTTTTCTCATGGTTTTTGAGAACTTAAAATCGGGTAGGTGCATTAACCATTGTGGAGTGCGTTGAAAAACAGACACCTTAGCCTCTGTATTAATCAATTCGGGGATAGTTTGAGCGGCAGTGGAGCCAGTACCAATGACACCAACACGGGTTGAGTCAGATATTTTCACGTCATGGTTCCACTGAGCGGTATGAAACTTGGCGCCTTTGAAGTCATCAATCCCTGGGATATCTGGAAACTTAGGGTGATGCAAGATACCCGTCGCACACACAATAAAATCTGCTACATAAGTCTGCTTTTTACTGGTTTTAACTGTCCATTTGCCACTATTATATTGCGCATCGGTAACCTCTTCGTTAAAGCGGATGTCACGCTTAACAGCGTATTTATCAGACACGTGTTCAAAGTAGTCTTTTATTTCAGGTCCTCGGGCAAAAAAGCGGCTCCAGTTTGGATTAGGTTCAAATGAATAAGTATACATGTGAGCAGGTACATCGCAGGCTGCACCAGGATAAGTATTTTCTCGCCACGTGCCGCCTACCGAGTTCTTTTTCTCTAAAACGACAATGTCAGTGATACCCGCTTTACGCAGTTTAATTACCATTAGAATGCCTGTCATACCTGCACCAATAATGACGACTGACGGGTTACGTTTTACTTGAGTCATGAGACACCTTAAATATAATTACTGCTTTTTGATAGGGCTACTTTGATTGTGATTATGCTGTGTTTCACGATTCAAAAAGAATTAACAAAAGAATTAACATATTGTATACATATCTAGAATAGAAAATTATTCATCATTGATCTACGCTCTAAATAGACTTATATTTGTGATTTTAAGACATGACTTCCATACATTATGCCAATTCGTAACATTACTAGTATACAAATCGTTGTTGCTTATGGCGGTGAATTGGGTATTGACGTGGACCTTTTGCTGCAAGGCTCGGGGCTAGTGAACTCTCAACTGACCGAACACGACTTACAGGTTGAAGATAAACAAGAGTTACATGTACTTAAAAATTTAATGAGCAATACCAGCAGCCCATTCAGGGTAGGAATGGAATTGGGTAGTCGTTATCACCTCACCAGCTATGGCATCATGGGTTATGCCTTGTTAGCGAGTAGCACTCCTAGAAAAGCAGTTGAATTAGGTTTACGTTTTTTAGATTTAACTTATGTCTATTCGAAAATTGAGTTGACCGAGATTAATCAGGATTTATCCCTAAGGTTTTCATGTGATATTGCTGGTGAATTAGGAAAGCTCATTTTGGCTAGAGATATGATGGGCGCTGCAATGGTCCAAAGAGAAGTGTTTGAAAGTGGCCATTTACCCATAAACTTACAGTTCACCTTACCTAAACCACCTGGCTTATCGCTAGATACTATGCAGCATATACTGGGTGCTGAGATTCAATTTAATGCAAATTATAACGGTATTGTCTGGATAGCCAATCAAATGGATCTCCCCTTGGTAAAAGCGAATGCCGGCACCGCTAAAATATGTGAACAACAATGCAGTCAGTTACTGCAGCAAAAACAAAATTGGAAACCAATAGAAAAGCAGGTTAAAAACACCCTATTGCATCTAGGTTTAACCTCGTCTATGCAAGATATAGCAGATTATTTATTCCGAACAACTCGCACATTACATCGCCAACTGAAACAAGAGCAAACCAGTTGGCGACAAGTCCGTGATAACGTACGAATTGGCATAGCAGAAGAGTTGTTATCGACCCCCATGCAATTGGATGAAATAGCGGACCGACTAGGTTTTAGTGACAGTGCTAATTTTAGTCACAGCTTTAAGCGCTGCAGAAATATAACCCCAAGCCAACATCGGAAGCAAACGATGCCTGCACCCATTTTAAAGAGGTCTAGTTAATATTCCATAGGCTTTTTTCTTGACTCTTTAAACGTTGACGGACTCAACATTGATGTCATGAGAAATTTACCCTGTCGGTACATACATTTTGCCACTGCAAATCCTTGCACGTTATTTTAGTTCTATTGAATTTTTTATCGTATTAATAATACACCTTAATCTGGCGTTAATTGCTGTAAGCGCATACGCCAGTCATGGTGTTTGCTAATGGATCGGGTGCTTGTGATTGGCAACCACATAGACTGTGACCATGCGGGAGTGGAAGCTCAGCGCTGTTTGAAATGATTATAAACTGGTACGCAGCTTCCCACCGTTTGGGGATAAACAATGGCGTTTATTGAATATTAAAACCGATCTGGTGGGTTTTATAATTTTCCTAATACACAACCTAAACTCTTCCAACAAACGCCTCTTGATTATCAGGTGTATCAGATTGGCATTAATATGGTAGAGGTAACTGATAATATAATGTGTGCAAACAATTAGTTAAAATATAAAACCG
>NZ_CAJXPA010000111.1 GCF_913058035.1 uncultured Paraglaciecola sp.
TGTTAAAACATCCTCTTTAAAAGACCGTTCTAAAATTAATATTTCACCCGCATATATTAGCGATGTCAAACAACTCAAAGTGAGTCTTATTGGCGAATTAGCCCGAGAAGTAGAAGATGACCGAATTGCTATAACAGCGAGTGATAGAGTTGTTTTAATTATTGAAAATGACCTTAAATTTGCCAAAATATTGCTCAATAAAGCTCGCAAAAGTGGTTTCAAAGGTATTGTTGCGACTACGGGAGACTCAGGTTTATTGTGTGCTCAAGAATATTGTCCAGATGCTATTCTTCTAGATATCAAGCTACCAATCATGAATGGTTGGATAGTCCTTGATCGTATTAAACATGATGCGAAAATCCGTCATATTCCGGTACATATTTTATCAGTTGATGACGTGAGTCAACGTAGTCTCGAACAGGGTGCAATTTCTTTTCTGCAAAAACCAATAGACGATGACAGTCTGAAAGGTATTTTTGTTCAAATTGACGTATTTCAAAAACAAAAGGTCAAGCAACTTTTAGTTGTAGCAGATAATGAGAAACATCGGTTGGCTATTGTTAATCTTGTTGATAATGGTGTTGTTAATGTAACAGCGGTGGCAACAGCAAAAGAAGCGATAAAGGAACTTAAATCATCACTATTCCAATGTATGGTACTCGCCCTTATTTTACCAGATGAAAATGGGCTTTCATTAATTGAATCTATTAATAAAGACCCAGCTTTAATAAACTTACCTATTATCATTTATAAAGGTAAAGATTTAACTGAAGAGGAAGAATATAGGCTTAATTCTGTTGCTGAAACTATTATGGTGAAAAATGTAAAGTCGCCAGAACGCTTGATTGACGAAACAGCCCTTTTTTTACATATAGTTGAGTCAAATTTACCTGAGTCTAAACGACAGATGTTGCAGCAGGTACATGAGAATGATCCACAATTATGGGGTAGAACTATATTGATTGTGGATGACGATGTGCGCAATATATTCACACTTACCTCTGTTTTTGAAGCCCACGATTGTGTGACTTTGTATGCAGAAAGTGGAAGAGAAGCCATAGAAAAACTCAAAAATCATCCAGAAATAGAAATTATTTTGATGGATATTATGATGCCGGTAATGAACGGTTATCAAACCATGCAAGCTATTCGTAAAATGGAAAAATATCAGTCATTGCCTATTATTGCAGTAACAGCAAAAGCAATGATGGAAGATCGTCAAAAATGTTTGGATGCTGGCGCCTCGGATTATATCGTTAAACCAGTAGATACAGAGCTGTTATTGTCTTTAGTTCGTGTCTGGCTATATAAATAAAAAGCATATCAATGATGTCACCAAGCTTAAGTCTTATTAACATGGTCGAAGCCATGGACACTGGTTTTCAGCTACTTAGTTGCAACAACCTATAGGTATAAAGGAGTAAGGTTCCTTGTTATCTTTAGCCGTTAAGATATTCAGCGTTATTTAAGCGCATCGCTTCAGTTTAATGGCTACTTTAAGCTAGTTTGTTGGACAGCTAAGCACTGGAACCATTCCTTGGCCTTTATTTCTAACTAATCACCATCAAATAATTCTGAGACGTCCCCCTCAATATTGTCAGATTGACCATTGAAAACATCTTAAGTGGGTGTAAACCCCTATTTTAAAGTTAGCCTGCTATGACTACGGTACTTAGGTCTTAGTTTTTTGTTGTGGTAATTCAACTAAAGCCACACCAACAGGAATACATCATGAAATTAATAAAAAAACATAGCTTGAAATTGGGTCTAAGTCTTTTGGCGTTGAGCTGCTCGTCTATACTGGGGGCCAAAACTCTCGACCCCAATTTGTTTAATACCATGCAAACTGCTTCACCAAATACTTTGCATGAGGTCATCATTAGTTTTAATGGCAAAAACGCTATTAGTAACGCACAGTTAGATGCGCTCTCGGGAGTTGGAATAAGCACTGCAGTCAGTATGCAAAGTTTACCTATCGTAGGTGCATTAGCCACAATTGAACAAATCAACGCAATTTATAGCCGCAGCGACGTCGTGTCGATATGGCACAATGCGCCACTTAGTTATGAAAACTATGATGCTACGGCTTTAACAGGTGTGCAGCAATTACGTAAAGATAAATCCATGCGCTCGCAAGGAACGCCATACACCGGTCGTAATATAGGGGTGGTAATCAATGATTCAGGTGTTGACGGTAACCATGGAGACCTAAAATTTCCACAACACCTAGTGCAAAATGTTGCAGCACAAACCAACTTGAATAGTTTGGATAATACCGCACCTATCACCTATATTGAAAACGTAGTCAATACTGATTTAGGTGGAGGACACGGTACACACGTGGCTGGCACAGTTGGCGGCAATGGCGCTATGAGCAGAGGCCGTCATGCAGGTGTAGCGCCTGGTGCGGATCTCATCGGTTATGGCTCTGGTGCGGGGTTGCTAATACTCGATGCAATTGGTGGATTTGATTATGCAAAAACAAATCAAGCCACTTACAACATCCGGGTAATTTCAAACTCATTTGGAAGCACGGGGGATATTGGTAACGATTTTAATCCTGATGATCCTACTAATATTGCAACTAAATTGTTAAGTGATAATGGCGTAATTGTGGTGTTTTCAGCTGGTAATTCTGGTCGAAATGGCGAACACACCATGACCGGTAATTATAAAAAAGCGCCTTGGGTCGTCGCTGTTGGTGCAGGTACCAAAGACGGTACCTTGGCTGACTTCAGTTCTCGTGGGCTGCGTGACCATGGTGGAGAATTCACCATCGATGGTGAAACATTCAATTGGGTCGACCGTCCTACAGTGGTCGCACCTGGCGTTTCCATAATTTCAGCTAAAGCGAGTTCGTCGAGTCTACAGGCACTAAGTGCGCCTGACGACATTGCTCTTGCTCCTTCAGAACTGCCTTACTACACACATCTTCAAGGTACTTCGATGGCTGCACCACATATTGCGGGTGTTGTCGCATTAATTTTAGAAGCTAATCCGTCACTCAACTGGCGTGGCGTTAAGAAAATACTCGAAGATACATCAACTAACATGCCAGGCCGTGAAGCGTGGGAAGTGGGTGCTGGCTATGTAAATGCCCATGCAGCAGTTAAAGCAGCTGCAGACATGGCTGAATATGGTGAGTTAGTGAAAGTAAATCGCGAGTTTAACGCTAGCGCTAATGTAGTGGTACATAGCGAGGTTACGCAACAATTAAGCTATTCACCAATAGCAGATAACAGCGTTAAATTTGTGGTCGACGATAATGTAACCGTTGTTGTTGCTCAAGCTAGGGTGGATCAAAGTATCGGTACACAGGGCGAAACTGTTGCCAACACTATCTCCGTAGTGCTCACTGATCCAGATGGCAATAGCTATCGCTCGAGTGCAGGTACACCTGTATTGACCAATTTTGTCGGTATTACAGCACCTGGTATACCTGGTACTTGGACGGTGGAAGTAGCAGGTTTGTTTGGCGTTGCAGCAGCGCCAGACACTGTGGACGTTAATGTGAAGCAGTACGCGGTTGAAAGTTATACTAATCTAAGTGATATTCAAGGCCACCCTGGTCAAAAATGGGTTGAATACGCAGTTGCTCTTGAACTGATGGATGGTAAGTTCGGTGGCTTTATGCCTGACGAAGACATCACACGCATTGAATTAGCTGACGCCTTAACATTAGCCGGTAGTTTACGCCAATCTACTCTAGGTGATAGCCAACAGTTTGATGACGTATCTGATTTCTCAGGTGCCGCAAATGCTGTTACACAACTTGGTGGCAGTCTAAAAGACCGTTTCTTTACTCAAAAACCGTTATTGCCAGTCAATGATGAGGGTGAATTTGGCGCAGATGCCACAGTCAATCGAGGTGCCTTGGCTTACAGCCTAGTCCAGTCTTTGGGTTTACAAGCTGAAGCTATAGCATTTGATGATGATAGCAAGGTACAAGCATGGGTGTTTGATGAGCAAGTCGACGTTTCCGATTCTGACTCTATTCCTGCCGAATTTCGTGGTTATGTACAACTAGCTCTAGACCTTGGCTTAATGCGCGTCAACATCGCGTTGCAGCAAGGACCTCTTGATCTCAAGCCGACGATTATTGCAACATTCGAAGCAGATAGTACCTTGACTCGTGCAAATTTAGCCATGAGCCTTGTGCAGTTACATACGCAAATGGAAAAGTAATTCTTTTACAACTTATCAAAGGCGCCGTAGGCGCCTTTTTTTGTAGAGCCAAAACAGCCACTTAATTTTTTAATATGCCTATTTTAACATCACATGTGGATGTCATAAATTGCTGGGTTGCATAAATATGCAGACCTTGATCAAATGACTAGTGATGTTCAATGATTAGATGATTAGATGATTAGATGGTTAGATGGTTAAAGGGTGGAGTGAACTCGTCGACTGAAATTGTTATTAAGCCAGTGCATATAGAGCTCTATGTCGTAAAAGTGATTGAAGAAATATTAGATATTTTGAAAGTGGTGACATAAGTTAAATGTTTCTTAAATTTAAAGCTGCTCACTTTAAAGGATATACGAGAATTGATTGAGTACTGAACTTGATACCATTTCACTTTCTATTAATTTATTATGCAGATAGCAAACGCAACGACATGTTCAGTTTCAGCATATAACCCTGGCTCAAGATGAACAGCCCTCCAACTTCATAAGCTAAAGCTTACTGAGGTCATGGAATTAGCATACTTGAATCACGATTTTAGAAGCCAGTAATGTCATCAATCAAATCGTATGCATCTTGTAAACTAATACCAATTCAGGTCTTAATTTCTACCCAAACATGGACTTTTGTCAACCGCTTAAATTGCTAATGATTTGTTTTCTGAAATCACTATCTTATTTCACAAAGTGGAGTAAAATTTTCAAATTAGCAGCCTCTCAGTCTATTATAAATGGTCATTGGTTTTCACGAGCAAAAAGAAAAACGCCTATTAACACTGTCTTTATATGTAGCAGGATTGTTTGTTTTTGTGGCCTTGGGGTTTGCCATTAGTACTCATTCTGGTGCCATTTTATTTGACGGTATTTATTCACTTATCGCTTTTTTTATGGCTTTGCTAACGTTGAAAGTGGCTAATCTTGTTCAACTGCCCGATGATGACCGGTTCCACTTTGGTTATACTGCCATCGAACCTGCTCTTAATCTATTTAAGTCATTAATTATCATTGCCACTTGTTTGTACGCCGTCGTTGGGTCTATCAATAGTTTAATGATAGGTGGCAATTCTGCTGAGTATGGATTGGCAATGATTTATGGAGCAATAGCAACAATAAGCTGTTTTGCTGTATCCGGTTATATGAAACATCAAAGCGGAAGTTTACGATCAGATTTAGTTGGCGTGGATGCGCATACTTGGTTTGTGGACGGTGTGTTAAGTGCATCAATTTTACTCGGTTTTGGTTTAGCGTTTTTTATTGAAAAAACCAGTTTTGCACTCTACGCACCTTTGATTGACCCCATACTACTTATATTTTTAGGTACTGCAATCTTACCTATACCGTGCAAAATAATGCTCGACAGCCTAAAAGAAGTCATTAATAAAGCACCACCTGAAGCGGTCACCGCAGTGATTGAGAAAAAGCTCAAACAAACACTTCTAGCTGTAACTTATGAGCATGTTGAAGTGCGTATTAGCAAACGTGGAAGGGACTTGTATATATTGGTGCATATCATAGTTGATGAATTATTTTCAGTAGCCACTATTAGTGAACTCGATGATATTCGCATAAGTTGTGAAGCAGCAATGCGTGAATGGAACCCATCGATTATTATGGATATTTTGTTCATTAAAGACCCAAGTCTTGCAGGATAGGTTGAACTGAGTTTTGTTACAGACTTTTAATACACTAGTTTTGGTCAGTCCTTTGATCTACTTTTTGATGCACTTTGACTATATTTCGGATGAACATTAGGATATGACATCCCTAAGCTAAGAGTTTGTTGTTATTGCAACCCTTAACGTTAGTAAACCAACATCCAGCGATAACGCTAATATTGATGATTATCACAAACTGACTGCTTGAGTGTCACATACCATCACTCTGAATGTTCGTATTCTTTATTTTAACACAGCCCGTATTGTCACTTTATCTTCAACTCAGCATGCTTGAAAGCCTGCTGAATCTAGAATTCAACACAGGCTATTAAATTAGACATTAACAGCAGGCTTAATCGAAACACTTAAAAAAGAGCAGTTGATATGTTATTTGGGCTATTAAATTACTCTTTATTTTTTTCAGCTACCCAATTTTTGACAATGTCTTCGAGCACTGACAATGGCACCGCGCCATTTTCTAGTACTTTGTCATGAAAGTAGCGAATATCAAACGCATCACCAAGTTCCGCTTCAGCGAAGGACCTTAGCTCACGGATTTTCAGTTCACCAATCTTATAAGCAAGGGCTTGTCCGGGCCATGTAATATAGCGGTCAACTTCGGTGGTGATGTTATTTAAAGACAGGGCTGAATTTTCTGTCATAAAATCAATTGAACGTTGCCTAGACCAGCCTTTAGCATGCATACCAGTATCGACCACTAATCGGCAGGCTCGCCACATCTCGTAAGATAATCGCCCCATATTGGAGTAAGGTGTTTGATAAAATCCTACTTCCAGTCCTAAGCGCTCAGAATAGAGTCCCCAGCCCTCGATAAAAGCAGTAAAGCCACCAAACTTGCGGAAATCTGGCAAGTCGAGTTCTTGCGATAAGGCAATTTGAAAATGATGCCCAGGTACTGCCTCATGAAGAGACAGGGCTTCAAGTTCATAACTAGGCCGTGTATCGAGCTTGGTGGTATTTACAAAATAAAATCCTGCCCGTGAGCCATCGCCTGCCGGTCTTTGGTAATAAGCAGTGGTAGTTTTTTCAGCTATGTCCAGTGGGATCTCTTTTAATCCCCATGGCATACGCGGGAATTTAGTAAATAATTGTGGCAAGGCGCCGTCTATCTTTTTTCCGATAACAGCGGCTGCATCAAGTCGTTCTTGTCCTGTTTTAAAATAAAATTGTTCATCAGTGCGCAAAAACGCTAACCATTGTGCAAATGTCCCCTCAAAACCTGCTTGCTGTTTGACGTCTTCCATTTCTGCTTTGATACGTGCTACTTCTGAAAGGCCTGTCTTGTGCACCTGTTCGGGTGTCATATCAGTAGTAGTAAACATACGCGTACGATAAGCATAATAATCTGTGCCCCCAGGAAGTGAAGATGAGCCCACTTGAGTTCGACACTGCAGTGCATATTCACTGTTGTAAAATGTTTGAAAGGTTTTAAAAGCAGGAATTATCTGTGCTTCAATTGTTGCCAAAGCAGTCGCTTTTAATTTATTAAAATCATCTTGCCCCATTGCCGCAGGTTTGTTAGTAAAAGGTCGCATAAAGATGCTGTCGGAGGGGTCTACGATATGTGCTGAAATAGAACTCTCGTATCCCACCATAGGCGTGCAAGGTTGCACCCACCCAGCCTCTAATCCACTTCTGAGGGTATTGGTCGCTTTCTCAAGGTTTGCCGGCATAACACCAAGTCGTGTTACATAACTCTGATAATCTGCTTTTGAAAAAAATGGCAATTGAGATGGTAATCTAGTCAGCGACATATGTGGTCCGCTTCTATTAGTTATAAGCATGTATTTATCACCAAAATTAGCGGCCTCGATCTGATAGCTAAGATTTAATACCATAAGCGCATGATTCAATTGGTTGGCCTTCGACAATGCTACTAAATCGAACGCTTGAAACTGTGTTAAAAGTGTTGTTTGACGAGCAATGCTAGCTTCATAAGCGTCAAGTGAAGGATCGTTTAACTTATCATCATAATCGCGTATGCCAAGACTGGTTGCAAAACTTGGATGTTGTGATGTGTACCAGTTCCAGTGTTCATCCATAAGTTGTTCAAATTGCTGATCAGCACTCAAAGTCGTAACTTTTACAGACGGCAAATCCGAAGACAGCACATTTGTAGATGTCGTTGCCTCTAATTGTGAGTTTGATGAAATGTTATGTGTGGATGAATCACTGCAAGCACTCAGCCAAATAGTTGAGGCAATAATTATGACGCTAGTTAAAACAGGTTTCATTAATGGTTCCTATGAAAGTCTAGTTAAGTATAAAGCTCATCAGCAATGTAGTGATTTGTTGAGGCAGACTAGCAACAACAAAGCGAAAAAATGTTCTATCTTGCTTATGGTTTTTATGGGTTATACACAATCTGTGGCGTAAAAAGTAATGCTTAGCTTTCATAAGCATTAATATAAAAGCCCATTGTAATGTAATCACCTAAATCGTTTTTTTACTCTTTATTTTATAATTTTTAAAGTCTGACTGCCGCTAATGCTAAACCGCTTTTCATTCTAATTCAAACGGGTAACTGCGCGATATAATGGAATGCTTATTTTGACACTATTTTGGCACCATTTTGGCACCATTTTGACACTATTAAGAAAACGGTGTAAATGTCTCTTATGCTTGAAAATCTATTTCACGACAGAGCAGTTACGACGAATTGCAGATTTAATAAAACCGCTGTTCTGGTAGCCCGTGTGTCTTCATACATATTGATTTCTTGGTTGTTAATTTAATAGTAGATGGAATAACGATAACCCTTTAGTTCAAAAAAGCGTTAAATTTAAAATAAACAATCTTAGATGCACCGCTATTTACTCAGTATTATTTTTGTCAGGATGTATTTCCACAAACTCTATTCCAGTTGAATGGGACTACAAAAGAGTGAAGTTAATACCTAAAGGATTTAAGATTATTGTAAGAAATGTTACAGATATAGCGTCTGAAATTACTAAATATCAAAATGAATTCCTAGTTGAAAATGGTAAGAAATGATGGAAACTTATATTCATTCAAGATACACATTTTATTTTTAAAAGACCTATTATTCAATAAATCCCTTCACAATTGACTCTAGACAGGCAAGTCATGTAAATTTGATTGCCTGTCTTAAGTCGTCACAGTAACAATAAAAAAATCGACGCTAAGCTATATAAATGTACCTTAGTAGGCGAAAGCTTTGTTAAATAAGAGTGAGGCAAAGTCATGTTTTTGAGTAAGAAACAAGGTATCGGTTCAGTTAATTTTATCGCAATAGAATGTTTTCATAACATCAAGGACGTCACAATCGTCAGCGAGAAAAGTAATAATGTAGAGCAATTAGCTAACTAATTTAATTATTAGTTTTTACCTATTGTTGTTCACACTTAAAAAGGTACAACCCCTCAAAATATCGAGGTCTGATTTAAAGCAGGGTAAAGTTGCCTCTTATTACAGCACCAACATTTATATTTACATTATGAGTATTGATTTCAAAGATATCGGTCCTTAAACATGTCGTTAATGTGTTTCATTGTTTATCCATCTATCAATTTTGCTTCCATCACCATACCTGCTTGATGTAATTCTAATGAATCCATTATCTTTTCATCTCGTGAACTGGGATTAAAGACTAATTTTATATTAAGTTCTTTTGCTCTGAATTCTAATGGCGCTATAGCAAGCATTTCAATCTTAGATTGACCTGTTGCTTGTGCAAAGAGTCGAATTTCGTCGTTGGTGGTTTCTTGAGTAATTGTCAACGTCATGTTTTCGTTAAGTTTGTAACTACCTATTAATCGAGCTAATTCATTTTCATCAAGAGTAATAAATATCGCTGGTTCAATTTTACTGGCCTTAAATGTTCCACCATTTTGTGTGTGTATTACACCGACGACTTCGCCAGAATCATTGCGCTCAAATTTTAATTCAGCGGCAACTACTTTCAAATAAAAACGGTTTCTTGAATTTCTAAACAGTTCTAATTTGGCCTGACCTGGCAATTGCGTATACAGGCGACCATCGCTAATGGTGATGTTGTTTATAGCAGGATTATAATCAAATTCGCCAATGTAATCCTTTAAAGGCATGTCTTTAGTTGTATCTTTTGTATCAACCAGCTGGGTTAACGGCTCTGGTTCTATTAAAATACTCGCTAAATAATTAAATGGATTTTTATCAAAATTAAAATTATTCGGTATGAAGTTAGATAGACTTACCACAGTCAAATTTTCAGATGGCACTCTGCCTAGATAAGAGCTGAATCCGTGCAATCCACCGCTGTGACTGACTACTTTTTTTCCAAATAATTCACTTAACCCTATACCCAGACCATAGCTACTATTTCCAAATACATTTACGTATTCTTCATCGTTAAGTTTAGCTTTTGTAGTGATATCTTCGAAAGAACTGGTGCTTAGTACCTTGCCATTAAATAAGGCTTCATTCCAAGTAAAGAGATCTTCAACAGTTGAATAAATATTGCCTGCCCCACCAGCATGAGACATATCCCAATCTATGACTCGGTTAGTTTCATTTTTTTCATAGCCATAACCCAATGCTTCATTGGTATAAGCAATACCGTTGATGTAAACCCCAGTATTTTTCATATCTAAAGGAGTAAATAGTTGTTCTTGCCAAAACTGACTGAGTGTTTTTCCAGACACCTGCTCAACAATATCACCCAAAATGAAATAGCCTGAATTGCTATAGCTCCATTGACTGCCAGGTTCAAAATCATAATCAAAAGATTTAATCTTATTGATTAAATCTTTTGCAGTAATCGGATCGCTTACTACCTCTATAAAATCAGGGGCATTAGTATAGTTGTAGATGCCTGACGTGTGGTTCAACAGCTGTCGAAGAGTTACCTGATCACCTTTTGGAAAGTTTGGAAAATATTTTGTTAACTTATCACCAATTGAAAGCTTACCTTGTTCCTGTAACTTAAGAATAGCGACGGCTGTGAACTGCTTGGTTATTGACCCAATACGAAATTGAGTATTCGTTGAAAGTAAAATATTATTTTCCATATCGGCCATGCCTCTAGCGCCTTTATAGATTATTTTGCCATCTTTTGCGGCCAAGAAAACCATACCTGGAGAGGCTTGGTCTATACCATTATCAAAGAATGAGGTAATAAGTGTTTCGACGTTTGGCATTAGAATGTTGGTGTCAGCACCACGCTCAATCAATTGCTGTGATCGAATATTCAATCTGTTTAGTTTTGCATGATGAAGTGCTGTTAATCCTGTTGTATCTGTAGCATTAATATCAATTCCTAGATTGAGTAGTCTATCCAGTTGAGCGACACTCATCTTGTCAACCTTGTCTGCAAATAAAGAGTTTGCTTGATCTTTACTGATGATATGAACTGAAAAGCCCCAGTCTAAAATACCATTAACTATTTTGATAACTAGGCTGTTTTCTCCTTTTAATAATTTTACTGCAATTAGATCCTGATCTATGCCCGCGGCTCTGGTAGCAAAATTTTCATGAATTAACTCACCGTTCAGCCAAATTTTTATTCCATCATCACTACCCACTCCAAAATAAGCTGTTTTCGATTTTTCAGCATGAATTTGAGTAGTGGCATAAGTGTAAACATATTCCTGTTTTGCAACATGCTCAGACAAATCTATAATTGGCGACTTAGACGATATCTCATTCCAAGCTAACGCATCATCACCTATGTTCACCTGACCATTTTCGACAGACTGCAAAAGTGAAGTGACATTTACTGCTTCGTTATTAAATGCCTCCCGCATCGCGTCTGGTTTATCATCAAAATAGACCGCATCAAGTAATGTCCAATTTAAAATGAAATCATCATGTTTAGAGTTAGAACTGCTTGAACGGTTACATCCGACGATCATCAAAATTAACATCAACAACAATAGTTTTTTCATAACACACATCCTTATATTAAGGATCTACATCATAATTGATTTCTATTAATGAAAAACGACATTTATTTAACAGCAGTGATGAACATTTTCCATTATTAGATTAGAGCCATCATTAACAATCCTGCTGAAGCTTGGTGAACATCGTAGACAGAAAAATAACGCTACCTCAGTTACTTAATAATAAGTAGCGTAACATCGAATAACAAAAAGGAGGCGAAACCACCCTTATCTCAGTGTTACTTCAGTAAAGGGTTTGCTTTTGCGCTAGGTAATTGAAGTGGTCTGTGATGAGAGTGTTTTAGCCTTTTATTGTATCTATACTGCTGATTACTCGATCAAAAATTAGTAATAACAGGAAAAGTGATAGTATAAAACCGACTTAATTGAACAAAAAATCAAGCCGGTATTTTTGGTTAAAATAGTTTTTAAACCACTCATTTGAAATTAATATTTAAAGTTTTGTGTGGTTCTTATTGGATGTCCATCGGCTGCAAAACTTTCATCATTTCAAATCTAACGCATATCTCAACACAAACACTGCTGCCATGATATAGGTGATTAAAGTCACTTGTTTATATCTGCCTGTACCTAACATTATGCCTACGTAAGTAATAAAGCCTAGAGCTATACCTTCACTAATACTGAAGGTCAGTGGCATGGCGAGTAGGGCAACCGTTGCAGTAGCTAAGGATGTTAGATCGTCAAAATCAAGTTGTCTAAAGGAGTCCATCATCAATATACCTACCATGATCAATGCAGGCGTAGTTGCCATTAATGGGATGACTTTCATAAGGGGAGTGAGAAACAAAGCCAACATAAAACATAGGGCAACAAATACAGATGTGAGCCCTGTTCTGCCTCCTGCTGAGACCCCAGCTGCTGATTCGACGTAAGACGTAACGGGAGATGTACCGATAGCTGCACCCATTACACTAGCGACTGCGTCGGCTGTCATTGCCTTACCCATTTTAGGTAACTTACCTTGCTCATCTAACAAGTTTGCGCGGCGAGATACACCAATCAAGGTGCCGATAGTATCAAACATATTGACAAATAATAGTGCAAAAATAAGGTCCCATGTTTCAGCAAAGTATTCTATGGGGTACATAATATCCATAGCAAAAAATGTACTGCTTATGTCATCAGGAAGTCCGATAAATTGACTAGTATGTTGGGTTAAGTATCCATCACCAACCGGTATAAAAGCACCTATTAGACTTAATACGACTACTGAAATGAGAATAGCACCGGTGACTTTTCTTATGACTAATACGATGGTTAAGATGATGCCTGCCAACGCCAATAAAGTGGCAGGTTCAGATAGGTCGCCAATAGAAACGAAGGTGGCAGGGTTATCAACAACCAGGCCAGCATTCTTTAAACCTATGAAGGCAATAAATAACCCAATGCCGCACTGTACTCCAATTTTAAGAGCTGCCGGTATGGCCTCGGCTATTTTGGTTCTAACGCCTGTGACAGACAACAGTAAAAATAAAATCCCATTCCAAAACACGATACCTAAAGCGGCATCCCAAGGTATTTCTCTGGTTAAACAAATAGTAAAAGCGAAAAAAGCATTCAAACCCATGCCCGGTGCCATAGCGATAGGGTAGTTAGTCATAAAGGCCATTAATAATGTACCCAAACATGCAGCTATAGCTGTGACGGTTATCAGCCCTTCGATTGGCATACCACCTGCACCCAAAATGCTGGGGTTAACTACTAACACATAAGACATAGCTGCAAAGGTGGTTAAACCTGCAATAAATTCAGTTTTGAGATTGGTACCTTTTTCTTTGAGTTTAAAGAAGTGTTCAAGAAAGTTAGACATATTTATCGCTCTAGTTTTGATGTGGCATTATTTATATAAATAATTTATTAGTGTAAATATTATTAAGTTAATTAGTGTCTTGTAGATAAGGTTGCAAAAAGCTGACCACCTAGTCTGGCTTCGGTCTAATCTATGCTGGTACCATATCAATCATGTCATCTAACGTTATAAAACGATAATATAATTGTCTTCTAATGGTTTGTTTTGCCAAAATACACAACCTAAATCACGTTAATACTATCGGTATTGCACCAATAATTAATTAAGTTGCTTATTTGGTGCAATTAATAACATTGAACTAAGACATACATGACAAATTAAGCAGGGGGAAAAATGACTAAAACTGAATTAAAGCTATGGGTAGCATCATTGCCAAAAGTAGAATTACACCTGCACATCGAAGGCTCATTAGAGCCTGACTTAATGATGGCCTTAGCAGAAAAACATCAGCTTGAATTGCCATATGCAAACATTGAAGAAATAAAAAATGCCTATAACTTTGAAGATCTTCAAAGCTTTTTGGATCTCTATTATTTTGGTGCGTCAGTACTTAAGGATGAAGATGATTTCTATCAGTTAATGTGGAACTATTTACTCAAGTGCAAAGAAGACAATGTTGTTCATGTGGAAATCATGTTTGACCCACAGACCCATACAGAACGTGGTATTGAATTTGGTGTATTTATGCAGGGTTTTAAGCGGGCAATTCAACAAGCACAACAAGAATGGGGACAATCTTGTTTATTAATCATGTCTTTCTTGAGACATTTAACTGAAAAAAGTGCTATTGAAACCTTACAATCTGCTGCGCCATATTTACACGACATAACTGCCGTTGGATTAGACAGTGGTGAATTAGGTAACCCTCCTGAAAAATTTACTCAAGTATTCAAAATGGCAAAAGAATTAGGCTTAAAGCGAGTGGCTCATGCAGGAGAAGAAGGCCCTGCAGATTATATATGGGGTGCGCTCAAAGAATTAGATGTGCATCGTATCGATCACGGTGTGCGCAGTATTGAAGATCCCGAACTAATTGAATTCTTAATCGAATCACAACATCCTCTAACAGTTTGCCCGTTGTCTAATACTAAACTAAAAGTATTTAATCATATGAATGAACATAACGTGCTGCAATTACTTGATTTAGGTTTAATGGCAACAATTAATGCTGATGATCCTAGCTATTTTGGTGGCTATTTAAATGCCAACTTTTTTGCAATTATTGACCATTTGCCGGTAGAGAAGCATCATTTAAAAAAGTTAGTAGAAAATAGTTTTAACGCCAGCTTTATGTCCGTAGAGCATAAAATCATGTGGTTAGAAAAAATGGGTAGATACTAGCAACCCGTTTTTAATGTTAATTTTTAATATCAATTCTCAATGATTGTTACCGTAGTTTTTGTTGCGTACTTGGTAAAGTTATTCAGAGTAAATTAATTTAGGATTTATGTGATGATGCCAAAGCAATAACTAGCTGGAGCGCTTCTTCCTTGTTAAATCCACTTTGAATGAGTGCTTCATAATGTTTACGCAACAATTCTGCTTTAGCTTTCACTAATTTAGGCTCACTTTGTGCCACAGTCTGATTGAATAATTGTTCAGACAACTGATCGTTCATAAAGTTAAGCTGTTTTCTTTCTTGTGCTTGAATACTGCCTGCGAAAAAGACTAGCATGGTGATAATTACTATACAGATGTTTTTCATATGTTTACTCACTGTTGGTATGTTGAGGTTTTTAATTAGACTGGGTTATTCAGAGCGTTTGTTGCACTCTAAATAACTCGTTTACGAGTATTAATCCTTGATAAAGTTCACTTGCTATTCACGGCTCAGTTCTTTGATAAGGTCTTTATGCTGTGGAAATTGCATCAATAACGTTGCTGTTTTACCCAGTTGCATATCTGCATAGTCAAAGCCTGGTGCTACTGCTTCACCAATCAGACCGAATCCAAATTTAGCATTAGTTGAAATTTTAGACGCCTTCCAGGTACCGCCTTTCACCATCATTTGCATCTGATGCCCTTTGATTGGATCAGGACCTAATATAGTTTTTTGTAAACTTCCATCGGGTTCAAGCATATAGTAAGTAATTGGATCGCCTTTATGAAAATAATGCATGATGTCTGATTGATTCATATGAAAATGACCAATCGGTGAGTCAGCACTTAATAAGTAATAAATGCTTGTCATGGTTACTCTATCACCGTTTTCGGTGTCGATATTTGGCCTATGGTCAGCCTTGAAGGTTTGGCGAAAATAGCCACCTTCGACATGAGATTCAAGATTTAGTGATTTGGCCAATTGTTTTGCTGTAGGTATATTATTTTCATTAGAGATACTTGATAATTCACTAATTGAAACTGAATTTGTGCTACCTATCGTCAGCTGTTGTTGGGCTACATCGGTGACATCGCCTTGCACGTCATATGGCATAGTCGTTTTGTATTGCGACCAATTAGCCACAATAT
>NZ_CAJXPA010000112.1 GCF_913058035.1 uncultured Paraglaciecola sp.
GGTAGGCACTATTTCTGCCAACTCTGATCTTGAAGTAGGCGAGCTAATCGCTGAAGCAATGGAAAAAGTAGGTAAAGAAGGTGTAATCACTGTTGAAGAAGGCCAAGCACTTCAAAACGAGCTTGAAGTAGTTGAAGGTATGCAGTTCGACCGCGGTTACCTATCTCCATATTTCATGAACAATCAAGAAAATGGTACAGTTGAACTAGATAACCCATTCATTTTATTGGTTGACAAAAAAGTTACCAACATTCGTGAAATGTTGCCTACTCTCGAAGCTGTAGCAAAAGCATCTAAGCCTCTTTTACTTATCGCAGAAGACGTTGAAGGCGAAGCACTAGCAACACTTGTTGTTAACAACATGCGTGGCATTGTGAAAGTTGCAGCGGTTAAAGCACCTGGATTTGGTGACCGTCGTAAAGCCATGTTACAAGACATTGCGACCTTAACTGGTGGTACTGTAATTTCTGAAGAAATTGGTCTTGAACTTGAAAAAGTAACATTAGAAGATCTTGGTACAGCAAAACGTGTAGTAGTAAATAAAGACAATACTATTATTGTTGATGGTGCCGGTGAAGAAACAGCGATTAAAGGACGTATTTCACAAATACGCTCACAAATCGAAGAATCTACTTCAGACTACGACAAAGAAAAACTTCAAGAACGTCTTGCTAAATTAGCCGGCGGTGTTGCAGTAATTAAAGTTGGCGCAGCCACTGAAGTCGAAATGAAAGAGAAAAAAGCTCGTGTTGAAGATGCTCTTCATGCTACTCGCGCAGCGGTTGAAGAAGGTGTAGTACCTGGCGGTGGTGTCGCTCTAGTGCGTGCCGCAACTATTGTTGGTACTCTTAAAGGCGACAACGAAGACCAAACACACGGTATCAAATTATTGTTACGTGCAATGGAAGCACCAATGCGTCAAATAGCGGCTAACGCCGGAGCAGAAGCATCAGTTGTGACCAATGCTGTTAAAAATGGCGAAGGTAACTTCGGCTTTAACGCAGCGAACGATACCTACGGCGATATGATCGAAATGGGTATTTTGGATCCAACTAAAGTTGTTCGTTCAGCACTACAGTTCGCTGCATCAATCGCAAGCTTGATGATTACCACTGAATGCATGATTACTGATGCACCACAAGACGCAGCACCTGCTATGCCTGATATGGGCGGCGGTATGGGTGGTATGGGCGGCATGATGTAATTACATAGCCGTGCATAACATTGCATAAGCTTGTAATGTGACACTTTTAAAGCCCGCAGGTTTTATAATCTGCGGGCTTTTTTGATGATTTTTTCATTGCTAATGATTTGTTTAATTCCACCGTGACTAGTTCATCTTTAACTACCCATCCCTGAATACTTTACGCCAGCAAGTAGTGCCATTTCCCTGTGCCAAGTAGCTAAGTCATGTCTATTGAACTTTTCAAAAGAATCGTGACCACATGCTCTTGCCATGACTGACATTAATTCAGAGGAGGCTTCGAAGAAGTTTTTCAGCTGAACTGCGGATTTTTCAACATTTAAGCGCTGGCGCAAATCTTTTTTCTGCGTAGCAATACCCGCAGGACAATTATTGGTATTACACATTCTTGCGGCTACACAGCCTATAGCCTGCATAGCACTGTTTGATACGGCGACACCATCTGCACCTAAGGCTAAGGCTTTAACAAAGTCGATAGGAACTCTTAAACCACCAGTAATAATTAGCGTGACTCGTCCACTCGCGTCTTGTTCGTCTAAATACTTTCTAGCGCGAGCAAGGGCTGGGATTGTTGGCACACTAATGTGATCCCTAAACATTTCAGGTGCAGCACCTGTACCGCCACCTCGGCCATCCAAAATAATGTAATCAGCACTGGCATCTAATGCGAATTGAATATCCTCTTCGATATGATTGGCACTGAGTTTAAATCCAATGGGAATACCGCCGGTGACTTCACGCACACGATCGGCAAACTTTTTAAAGTCTGCTGCCGTGTGTAAATCTTTAAACGTTGGTGGAGAAATGGCGGGGGTACCTTCCTCAATACCGCGAACTTCGGCAATTCTACCTGTATTTTTGTTACCGGGTAAATGGCCACCTGTTCCCGTTTTTGCACCTTGTCCTCCTTTAAAATGAAATGCCTGAACATTTTTGAGTGTAGACTCATCATAGCCAAATCCCGCACTTGCCAGCTCGTAAAAATATTTTGAGTTCGCTGCCTGCTCTTCAGGCAACATGCCACCTTCTCCCGAGCAAATACCTGTTCCTGCGAGTTCCGCCCCCGTTGCCAGAGCAATTTTGGCTTCTTCAGAAAGCGCCCCAAAACTCATATCTGAGACAAATAGCGGTATACTAAGTTTAAGTGGTTTTTTGGCCTTAGGGCCAATCACTAGTTCGGTGTTAACGGCGACATGTTCCATCAATGGTTTGTTGGCCATTTGTGCCACCATTATCTGTAGGTCATCCCAGTGTGGTAATTGATAACGTGGCACCCCCATCGATGTCATGGGACCATGATGTCCCATCTTAGATAATCCTTCTCGAGCCAGTTGATGAATTAATTCAACAGTGGGCTCTTCCTTGGTTGCGCTAGCAGTCGGAATGTTACTGACATTAACCACTTGAATTTGCACGCCAGGTCCTTCTTTGCCAACCTGCTCTTTATCAAATTGTTTATGGCTGCCATCACAAAAAGGGCTATTGGCCGTATGCTTGCATTGGCATAAATAAGCATCACCGCTTTCTTGGGCAGTAAAGGCTTTGGGTTTAAAGTCAGTCCCCGCATGAGAACCGTCGCAAAAAGGCTGGTTATTCGAACGGCCACAGCTACAAAAGTAATATTCTTCCCCCTGATTAAGACTCACTTTTTTGGGTGCTATCGCTGCGATTATAGGGTTAGTCATTGTTGCTTCCTTTTGCTAGTTGTGGTTTATATCTAGTCAATTCTAAGTTTACTTATCAAAGGTTTTTTTCTTTAACGTTCGGGCTTTTTTAACAAAATGATGATATTGCGCTGCCATTGCATGCCCAAGTATTAATAGCCACACAAGCCACGTGTCTCAGTGACAAAGCTATCTTGTTTATCCGGTTTAAGCATATTCATAGTTAACTCTAAGCATTAATAACGTATTTATTATTGACCTTTACTATGCCCCTAACCATTTTAATAAGAAAAAGCGGACTCTAATCCAATGGGCACAATACCGTGTGGATTGCGTAACGGGCTGACCGAGTTATAGCCTTTACGATACACATCAAGCTCAATGGTTTTGCCAACATTGGGTAAGTTAACAACATCCTGAAGGTATCGAGATAAATGAGGGTAATCCCTTAACGCTCGCAAATTACATTTGAACGCAGTGAAATACCCAACATCAAAACGTACCAGTGTGGGTAATAAACGCCAATCAGCTTCGGTAATATTGTTACCTAAAAGGTATTTGTTATTCGATAAACGCTGCTCAAGTTTATCAAGGGCTGTAAATACTTTGACAACAGACTCATCATAAGCGCCTTGTGTTCTGGCAAAACCCGTTTGATAAACCCCATTATTAATATTTTGATAAATGTAGTCATTAAGCTCATCAATTTCCTGGGCTAATGCGTCTGGATAAAAGTTCTGAGCGTCACCAGTAATGTCATTAAAAGCACGATTAAACATGCGAATGATTTCCGATGATTCCGTACTAACAATCTTATTCTGCTGTTTATCCCAAAGTACCGGTACGGTCACGCGACCACTATAATCAGGGACAGCTTTTACGTACAATTCATGTAGGGCAGATAATCCCAGCAGGGTATCTGTAAAGCGAGTATCAGCACTTGTATCATCACCAGTAAATACCCAACCATTTTCGGTGCGTAAGGGCTTAACCAGTGAGAGCGAAATAACGTTTTCAAGTTGCTTAACACTTCGATAAATTAAAGTGCGATGCGCCCACGGACAGTTAAGTGCAGCAAAAAGGTGATAACGATCCGCCTCTGCCTTGAAACCGCTTTCTCCTGAAACTCCGGCACTGCCATCAGCGGTGATCCAGTTTCGAAATTGTGCAGTGCCTCGTTGAAATCGACCATTGGCTTCTTTATATTGCTGCTGCTCAAATGAGAGTACCTGTTCATCATTAAGCCAGTTACCATTAATTAATTTTCCCATTATCTTTTCCTTTTTAGCCAATTAAAACTTAGCCTAACCTAGCTTAACCGTTCACGGTTATGGGCTGAGTCAAAATCAATATAAGGCCCCGTAGGTATAATGCGTGTTGGATTAATGGTTTCGTGACTACCATAATAATGTGCTTTGATATAATCCATTGCCACAGTCTCAGCAATGCCTGGTACTTGATATAAATCTCGTACATAACTCCAAATATTTGGGTAATCAGCAATACGGCGTAAATTGCATTTAAAATGACCCACATAAACTGCATCAAAACGCACTAAAGTAGTAAAAAGTCGCCAATCGGCTTCGGTAATAGTATTGCCCGTTAAGTAACGACGCTTTTCTAAGCGTGTTTCTAAGGTATCAAGGGCATCAAAGACCTCAACTACCGCTTCGTTATACGCTTCTTGAGTGGTAGCAAAGCCAGCGCGATAAACACCGTTGTTAATGGTTGGATAAATGAATTCATTTAATTCGTCGATTTCAGCTAATAATTCTGGCGGTGAAAAATCACCGGGTAATGCGCCCACTTCATCAAATGCTGAATTAAACATACGAATAATTTCAGGAGACTCATTACTGACAATAGTATTGGTTTTCTTATCCCATAAAATGGGGACCGTCACTCGACCAGTATAATCAGCTTGAGCGGCCGTATAAATTTCATGGACGTATAAGGTATTATGAATCGGATCGGGTACTACGCCTTCACCGGGTTCGAATGTCCAACCTTCGTCGCCCATAAAAGCATTCACTACCGACATTGAAATCATGCCTTCTAAGCCTTTAAGTTTGCGATAGATAATGGTGCGATGTGCCCAAGGGCAGGCTAATGATACATATAGATGGTAGCGGCTGGGCTCAGCTTTAAAACCGCTAATACCTGAAGGGCCAGCACTGCCATCTTTTGTTATCCAGTTACGAAAACTGGGAGCTTTACGCTCAAAGCGGCCACCGGTTGATTTTGTGTCGTACCATTCATTTTGCCACTTGCCTTCAACTAAAAGTCCCATTGTCTACTCCTAAAATTCTTCGAATATAAAATTAGCTATATCAAGGGCAATAGAAATTATCACCCTTCGTAGATCATCAATTAAACAGGTTTTTTGTTAGCACGATTATCAAGTGAATAAGCACCTGCACCATGAACAAATAACGTTAAGAAACCACCTGCAATGGCGATATTTTTCATAAAGTTAGTCATCTCTGCTTGATTGCTAAAATCGGCATGAAAAAGTATTGCAGACAACACAGTGAAACCAGCTAATGCAAGGGCGACATATTTTGTTTTCCAACCTAAAATAATCGCTAAGCCACCAAACGCCTCAGTTAAAATAACCAGCGGTAATAAAAAGCCTGGAACGCCCATTGCCTCCATGTAACCTTGAGTGCCTGCATACTGTGATATCTTTGTTAGTCCCGACATAAAAAACATGATGGCTAAGAAAAAACGACCTGTTGGTGCTGCAAAAATTTGTAATGTATTCATGATAAATCTCCAAATGTAGTTTACTAAAATTTTTATTACGGCCGTTTTAGGTATTGGTTAAAACGACTTGCTGGGTTGATGAGGTAATCTTATTAGTAAACTAAAAATGGATAAACATAAGATAAAAGAAATCATTGTTTCCATTTGGAGAATAATGTTTTGGTGCGGCGATAAACATATTTGTGATTAAGGCTGATCCCAATAAGGCTTGTCACCAAATTGTTCAATTAGGAAATCGATCAAACTACGTACTTTAAGCGGTAAATGCCTATTGGGTGGGTAAACGGCATAAGCATGCATGGTTTGCAGTTGATACTGTTTTAACACAGGGACTAAAGTTTGCGTTGCCAGCGACTGCCAGACGATAAAGGTGGGTAAGTAGCTGATCCCGTGATTGGATTCAGCTAAAGATTTAAGAAAGTCTCCATTATTAGCGATAAAATGTGGCTCAAGATACACAACTTGTTCTTTACCGTCCTGAGTTAAGAATTTAAGGCCATTTTGATCGGGGCTGCCATATTTAAGTATTTTATGTCGCTTGAGATCATCAGGGCTCTTTGGCTCGCCATGTAATTTTAAATATTCGGGGCTAGCACATAACACATGTTTAATAGGGGCTATTTTTCTAGCCTGCATGGAAGAATTATCTAATTGACCAATACGAAATGCCAAGTCTACTCCCTGCTCAATAATATCTATTCTTTGATCAGAAAAATTAATCTTCAATTTTAAATCAGCATGCTCTTTAAAAAAAAGATCAAGTGCCGGAGCCAAGTGACTAAGCCCGAATGATAAAGGTACGGCAATATTTAGCGTTCCTTGTAATGCTCTTGTTCTATTATAAGTTTGGCTATTTAACTCTTCAACGTCATCAAAAATTAATTTACTGCGTTGATAATAATGTTGGCCAGCTTCGGTAATACTAGCCATACGGGTGGTGCGATTTATTAACTTGATACCAAGTTTGTGTTCTAGTGAGGCTAAACGTTTGCTCACCGCTGATTTAGCAATATTCATTTGCTCTGCAGCTTTGGTAATGCCGCCCGTTTCAACAACACGCAGAAAAATATGCATATCTTCAAGCTGTCCCATACCATCTCCAAGGAGTTTACGAAATTAGTGTTTCCTTTTAGTTAACTATACCCCCAGTTAACTAGTGTTTATTCCTTATATGTTAACAATTATCATCTCTTCATCAAGTTCTAAGCATTAGCTTGCGATTGAAAACAGGTTTATCAAAATAAGCATAAGTATTAATATGTTTTAAACCATTCAAAAAAACCATCAGAGCGCTTATTCGTATTGCTAGAGCACAAAATACAGATTAGCTTGAACATACATACTTTAAATAAAATATCCTTAGTATCACTTTCTCTATTAATCGAACTATAAAATCATCTGTATGCATTGCATAGGGTTGCATGATTCAAGGGGTATAAAGTGGGTACCATTTTCAAGGTTTATTATTTTCATAATACTTACAATGCTTTATAGCCCGATGGGCGGCATGATGTAATTGCATAGCATCAGGTTTCAATGTGAAGGTTTCAATGTGAAGGTTTCAAAGCTCGCAGATTTATAGTCTGCGGGCTTTTTTATTGGTTCTTTCTTTGCTAATTATTTGGTCTAACAACACCGTGATTATAGAATATTGTAGAGTATAAAATGGAGTTTCGTTTTAAGCTGATTCTTTATGCAGAATGACGGGAATGGGCAGTTAGACGCCCATCATCAAAGTTGATTGTATGACAAGTCCGAGCGCTCAAGAAACGGTCGCTGATTTTTAGGACTCTTACTGGTTTACTGTGCGAGTTAGCGGGCATTCGAGGCGTTGAGCATTACCCTCTGTGTCAGACTACCTGTATTGTTATTTTATGAAAAATGACGATTTAATCTCAACATATTCGACGTTAATACTACAGAATCAAGATTTTTTATAACAACTTAATATTCCTTGTCCTTCAGTATTTTTGTTTAAATTAAACGCTGTAGGGATCCCTCTAATAAATACCGAATCTACCTAACTTGGATTGTTCACTGGCATCTTATGGCTATTGAAAAATACCTCGGCAAGCTCAAAAATTTTACGTATTTCGCCGTATCTCAACGCGCGTTTTACTAGAATATTAATGATAAATTGATAGCAGAGCCTGGCAGACTTTCATTATAGGTGTATATTTAAAATCTACGTTTCCAGAATTTTATTCATCATACTTGCCATAAATATATCTCGGTGTCGTTGGCGGCATTACGGTTGATGCATTTATAAAAAAACTAGATTTGATACTCAAATTCACTCAGAAAAAACATGACAAGTGCGCTCTATAGTCGTCTACGAATTATGAGCTTCTAACAGTTTATAGAACGCCAATGCGACTCCATTTGTCCAACCAAAGCCATGTTGTACTTCGTACTCTCCACCCTTGGCAACATGCTGACTATGTTGCACATTATATTTTTCCATCATGTTGTTATCGGTAATAAATTGTTGCTCCACTGTCGCCATCCAGCGATTCATTATTTTCAGCGATAGCTTGTCAAACCCATAATTCATTAACCCCACTACCGCGAACCATTGCAGGGGTGCCCATCCATTTGGAGCATCCCACTGTTGCGCACTGTCATTCAGTGTCGTCACAAGACCACCTTCCAATAGGAACGAATTTTTGAGTTTGAGTGCAATGTGTTTTGCTTGTTGTTTTGATGCAATTTGGCTAAAGAGAGGTAAGCAGGCAGCTAACGATTGAATTGGCGTTTTTTTACCTTGGATAAAATCAAAATCATAATAAAAACAACTTTGTTCATCCCACAAATATTGGTTGATCGCATCACTTCGAATTTGCGCATATTCGGCAAATTTCACACTGAGATCCGTTTCAAATAACTCAGCATAAAATTGACTCAGTAACATCTCTAATTTGTACAACAAACAGTTAAGATCAATAGGCACAATGTGTGTTGTTTGAATTGTAGATAAGTCATCTTGGTCAGCTAACCATCTTGAACTAAAATCCCAACCTGATTCGCAGGCCGCGCGGATGTTCCGGTAAAAATCAGCTCTGTTAGCAGCAGTAATATTTTCTGCGGCCTCGATATCTTCTCGATATGATTCAGGCCTAGGCTGTGTACTGTCGTCCCAGTAACGATTTAAACACACGCCGTTTGGCATTTTTACGACACGTTTGATTGCGGTTGTATCGGCATTTAACCTTTCTTTACCATGCATCCAAAATTGGTATTCTTTGTCTAATCCTTGAACGCAATGTTTTAGAAATTGGTTTCTAGCTTCAGTCTGATTCTTCTCAAAATTTTGTAGTGATATTTCAACCATCAATCCTAATACAGGAGGCTGAGAACGGCTGTTGAAATAGCTGCGATTGCCATTGGGTATACAACCCAAAGTGTCCTGTAAATCAATAAAATTTAAGATCATTGACTGAATAATATCTTGCCGTCCCGACTCATTTAAACCCAAAGAGGTAAAGTAACTGTCCCAGTAATAGATTTCACGAAACCTGCCCCCGGGCACAACATAAGGATGAGAAAGCGGTAATAAAGAGCATAAGGCTATATTATTAGGCTGTTTTTCAAGCTTTGGCCAAAGGGATTCAATATAACTTTTTACCGAAGCTTTATCGGTATCGTTGGTAAGTAATATCGTGTCAGGAATAACGAAGTGCTGATGAATAAAAGTTGTCAGATCAAACGCTTCAGTTGCCTGTGCTTTTTCATAAACAGCGTATATTTCAGGCAATGATAATTTAGGATAGGCGTCTGCAAATGTTTTGCTATCTGCAAATATTCTGGCTAGTTGCACATCGTGAAATAAACGGCTGTCGAAGAAGTCTAAGCTTTGCTTTAGATTTTGTTTGCCACTATTTGTATCTGACATGGTCATTAGTTTCCATTCCCCGTGGTGGTGGAAGACAACTTATTTGTCGAATTGCGGAAGAAAAACAAAGTCATCGCAAGCAGTGCCATGGGAAACAGTGATAAGTAGAAGGCGTTCTTGCCACCAAAAGTATCAAAAACCAGACCGGTAATAATGGAGCCTGTTGTGCCGCCCAATGCAGAAAACACCACTATCAGCCCGGTCATTTGTGCATGCTTAGCCTTCTCTAAAGAACTCAACATCACAGAGTTAATAATCGGATAAATGGGTGCCATCATCAGCCCAGCCAAGGGTAAAAGATAAGCCGCGATGGGTGCTGTAAAAATACCAGTGGTAACACTGGGGTTAATGTCATCAGCAAGAGGTAGGCTTAATATCATTAAAATTGCCATCATGGCGATACAGACATTCAAGAACAAATACCAATTTACGTATTTCAATATCTGCCCAGCCATCAATCTACCGATAGCTATCATAGCTGCGAAAATACTGGTTATTTGCACACTTACATCAACGGGTAGATGTAATACCTCACTATTAAAAGTCGGTAACCAAGTGCCAATTCCTTGTTCGATTAATACATACAGAAAAACAGATAACACAAACACCAAAACTAGTGGCTTATATGCCAATTTCAGCATCTCAACAAATTCTTGGATCATCCCATTAGGCTGTTGTTCAACTGGAGTTTTCTGGATCGGTGAGAAGAAAACAATACAGGCGGTGATAAACAGCACGGCCGCTAATAAATAATATACGTTGAGCCAATCAAGTGAAGTGGGTGCATCTGGGTTAATATAAGCGCTGAAAATCCAATATCCAGACAACACGCCCAGCATAAAAATACCTTCAATGGTGTTAAGCAAAGAGGAATGGGAGCGCGTGTCATGGGTTAGCTGACCGACAAGAGAATAAACAGACACTTTAACCAACGCAAACGAAGTGCCAATGCAGGCGAACAACACTTTTATTGCAATAAAGTCACCCCAAATAGGTGTGACCAAACAGGCGACTGCCGCCAATAATAATCCTATTAACATCGCAACCTTGTAGCCCATTCTTGGAATAAAAGAGGCAACCAAGAAAGATACTAGGGCGATAGATAAATCTTTAAAACCTTCGAGCGTGCTGGCATCTGGTTTGCTGATACCAAAGCTGTTTATGGATTGTAAAATAACGGTACCGACACTATTCAACATAATGGCGAACATAAAATAACAGGCTGCAATCGCACCAATAACAAGCAATCTGGACATATACACTCTACTCATAAGCACTTAATGACGTTAGTCTATATGCAACATCGAATATATGCAATCGATTGCATTTTATAACTTACTAAATTTAATATTTAGTGCCTAGTAGAGTTGCGAGGGATTAACTCAATATCAATCACGGTAGATTGAGTGGGTTTGCCTTCAAATTGACGCACCAACTGATTAACCATCACTTCTGCCGCTTCTTTTACGTTTTGCCTGATAGTAGTTAGAGAAGGATGAAAAAACTCAGCCATCGCGATATCATCAAACCCAACGATAGAGACCTCGTTAGGAATGCCTATATAGCGCTCTTTTAAAGCCTTAAGCGCGCCTAAAGCGACCATATCGCTAGAGGTGACGATGCCATCAAAAAATAAACCATGGTGTAAAATTGTTTCACTGATTTTTTCATAGGCCGCGGTGCTAGTAATATCAATAGATAACGTTAATCGGTCTTCAAGTATGCCGCCTGCTTCAGACAAAGCCTGACGATACCCTTTATAGCGTTCAGCCAATTCTAAATGTTCTGGATCTCCTAAAAACAAGATTTTTTTACATCCATTGTCTATTAAATGTTTGGTCGCAATATAACCCCCTAACTTGTTATCACTGCCTACTACCGTATAATCAACACCTGATGTAGGATCGCCCCAAACCACCATAGGTAAACCAGTGCGGGCCACCGCATCAATTTTCTCATCACTTTTACCTTGGCCAACAACAATGATGCCATCCGCTCGGCTGCTGGTCAGAAAATAATTAGCCCAATCATCAGACGCCATAAAGGAATTCGACAGTAACAATTCGTAGCCCTTATTGTTAAGTGCCTGATTAAGTTCACCCACTACTTTGAGTAAAAAAGGGTCGCTGATGCTTTGTTCGGTATGGTCAATCAAATTCAAGATCACCGCAATTACGTTGGTTTTTTGTGTACGCAAACGGCTAGCAGCAGCATTAATGCTAAAATTATACTGACTTGCTAAGGCCTTTATCTTGTCTCTGGTGGCTTTTTTAATAACGGGATTGTCGTTCAAAGCCCTTGATGCCGTGGATGTAGAGACACCTGCCAACTTGGCAATATCAGCGAGTGTTAGTTTTTTATCTGTTTTCAAGGTGTATTCATACTCAATAAGTCAGTTAAAAGGTATTTGTGGTTACTCACCAAACATTGCTCTACTTTAGCATATTTGTGTTAATTGAAAATAATTTCAATCGATTGCATAAAATAATTGCAATCGATTGCATTTTTACATATGGTTTACATCAGGCACACATTCACACATGTTAGGTAACAAAAATGAAAACTAAAACATTCCATAAAAAATTACTTCCAATCAGTATTGCGCTTATCATGGCAAACCCAGTTATGGCTCAAGAAGAAGCACCAAACGAAATTGCTAAAACAGACTTTATTGAGCAAATCATCGTAACGGGTACCGCAAGTGGTACTGCGATTAGAAAGGTAGACGCGAGCTACGCATCAACAGCTTTAAGCGCTGAAGATATTCTAAAATTAGCACCTAAAAGCACGGCCGAACTATTTAGAGCCATACCCGGTGTTTGGGCTGAAAGCTCTGGCGGTGTATCAGGCGCCAACGTATTTGTACGTGGCTTTCCTACTGGCGGTGACGCACCATTTTTAACCGTGCAACTTCAAGGTGTTGGCATATACACACCTCCTTCAGTCTCTTTTCTTGAAAACTCAACATTATTTCGCGTCGACGAAACTATCGCGTTTATGGATGCATTACGTGGTGGACCGGCTTCAGTTTTATCAAATGGGCAACCTGGATTAACCACTAATTTTCTGCTTAAAGAAGGTAGCGAAGTCACCGAAGGAACATTTAAATACACCACTTCAGACTATGGGTTACAACGCATTGATGCCGTATTAAGTGGTGCGCTAGCTGAAGACTTTTATTACATGATTGGTGGTTACGTACAACAAAGCTCTGGTGTAAGAGACGCTGGTTTCACCTCTGAGAAAGGTAATCAATTTACTATCAATTTAACCAAAGAATTAGACAACGGTAAAATTAACCTTTACACCCGTATTACCGATGATCATGGTGTTTGGTACACACCTTCTCCTCTAATAGATGGCGTGGATAACAGCTTTGTACATTTGGGTACATTAAACAGACAAGCAACCATCAACTACGGACCAGATACCGACACCACAAGAGAAAGCTTTGATTTTGGCGAAGGCCGTGGCTGGGATGGTTCAGTTTCTGGTGGAAGCATTAACTTAGACTTAGGTGGCGGCTGGTCGTTTGTTGACCGTTTCTCTTTTACAAAAGGTGAAGCTGATACCTTAGGTTTAGTGACAAATGGCGACCCAGTAGCGCTTTCAACAGTTGCTGATAGTGGTGGTTCAGCTACTGGTTCTGTCACAGGTAATACCTATGATGGTAATACTGTTGTTCAACAGCTTGGGCGTTGGATTGTGCGTAAAGACATCGAGTCTTTCACTAATGATTTGGCCTTCACTAAGACCACCGATACCATCAAAGCTTCTGTTGGGCTCTTCAGTTCTAGTTATTCTGCAAATGACTGGTGGGCATTGGGTAATCACGCCTATCACGTGGTGCAAAGTGGCGGTGAGGCCTTAACAGGTATTGCATGTAATGTCAGTGTTGCTGGTTGCGGCTGGAACTACGATATCAACAGTACCGGTGATGGTAACACCACAGCGATTTATGCTGCTCTAGACTATCAATTTAGTGATGACCTGAGTGCTGATATCGGTATAAGAAACGAAAGTCATGAAATTGAATACAGTGTAGATGAAGGTTTGGACGGAGTAATAACCAAGGCGGTTCAATATAATGAATCTGATGTTGCCTATACCCTTGGTGTGAACTGGCAGTTTGAAAAAGATTCAGGTGTGTTCACTCGCTATAGTGAAGGTAGTAAAATGCCTTACTTTGATGATTTTCGTGATAATTTCGGCAGTTATTCAAACGGCAACGACCTCATCTCTGATGTAGTTCAATTTGAGTTAGGTTACAAACTCGCCACTTCAAATTACAACGTTTATGCAACAGGTTTTTACAATGAAGTAGAAAGCTCTCAAACACCCATACCTGGTGGCGCATCTAATTTATTCGCAACAGAAGCGATGGGTATTGAATTAGATGCAGCCTATTTCGCTGATAACGGGTTCGCAGTCTCACTCAATGCAACCATTCAAGATTCAGAAGTGGTTGAGTCTGCAGATGCGACAATCATTGGTAATGAAGCACAGCGTCAACCCAGTTTCCAGTTACGAGTCACACCTAGCTATGACTTTGAAATGGAACATTTCTACTCAACATTATATGGCACATTATCTATAGTTGATGACAGATTCGCTGATCCCGGTAACACAGTAGTGTTAGATGGTTACGAAAGTCTAGATATAGGGTTAACTGTTGCTAATGACAGTGGTTTAAATATGAATTTGGCGATACAAAACATAACAGATGAAGATGCTTTAACTGAAGGAGATCCTCGTAATCCAACAGCACCGAATGGGAGATTTATTTTACCTAGAACAGTCACTTTTAGTGTAGGTTATTCGTTCTAGGACAACCTGAAATATACTAATATAACGCTTGTTAACTGATGGTTTTCAGGCGTTTTATATGTCTAAATAATATGAATAGAAGCATATATACAAAACAAAATTTAATCAGCCCCACTATTTCAAATCGCTTAAGATATGGGATGTTCTGATAATTACTTTTCTAATTCCTAAGGTGTTAACAAGTAAAAGGAATGGCATTTGCCATGAGTATAAATAAAATAAAGTTTCATTTTTCATAAATAACGATAAATGTTGCCTCATGTTTTCGATATTTACCTCTCTTTAATGTCCTTGAGGGATTGAAAATTTGCGCTTTTTCGTCTTTTAATCAGCTGTTTTAACAAAATTTAAAACAAGCGCCCTAAACACCGCTCCTTTTCATTGTAACCAGTGCTCTCCTTTTAGATCTTTTAGCTTTTTGACTTCATTGTTGTTCCAATGAACACTTTGATGCCTGACTTTGTAAAAAATCAAATCTCGTGACCGTCCGTAAAGGTGGCAAACCAGAGTGTCAAAACTAGTTATATCGAGCCACCGCTTCGACTATATCTGACAAATTCTTCCCGTACAATTTTGAACGGCGTACGTCTCCTTTTGCCGTAATCTTGTCATTGGATTTTTAATTCAAAAATGTCGATTTAAGCTAATTAGTCATCCTTTGTCCCTCATTTACACTAACTGATGGAATTTATTAAAAGGGTGCACAGAGTTGCATCATTGAAGGGGTCAAAAGTGGGGTGCCGTTTTAAATTTTTTTATTATCCATTTAATATCAATAGCCTACAGCTCAATGGGCGGCATGATGTCAGTTTTATTACATCAGCTCTTCATTTAAACGAAGCCCGAACAGTAATGTTTGGGCTTTTTTATTAGCTGCTTATCAATATATAATAATACTTTGGCTATGTCTTAATCGTAGACAAATCGGAAGCTACTTTTCAGCCAAACCTAATGTCTGCTTTAAACTCAATTCGTTTGTCGAATTTTGATTATTATAAATGTGTTTACCATCAACAGAATTAGCTCACATTTTATATGCTAGCTATATCGGATTCCCAAATAATATCACCGAGTAACTCACCATTTATTAATTGCATATACTTTTGTTCAATAGCGTTTCGTTTAATTTTTAACGTGGGTGTTAGTAGCCCGTTATCTATATCCCATACGTCAGAACAGACGAGTATGTAATCTAATTTTTGGTGTCTTTCCAATTCATTATTTACGTCTATTAATATGTTTTTTAATTTTTCAACGGCCTCAGTATTTTCTTTTGAAATTGAATTATTTAACACCACAATTGCTATAGGTTGCTTTAAACCTGATCCCATCACACAAACTTGATCTATATCAGTATTGGCGCTTAGAAGACTTTCAATAGGGACGGGCGTGACATATTTTCCTTTGCTAGTTTTAAATTTATCTTTTATTCGGCCAACAATTTTAAATGCACCAGAGGCAGTAATTTCACCACAATCACCCGTGTGAAACCAACCATCGGTAAACGATTCTAAGGTGGTTTCAGTATCTCGATAATATTCGCTGAATATGGCATCACCTTTAATTAAAATTTCACCTTCTTTAGAAAGTTTCATCGTTACGCAATCAATTGGCTTACCAATTGTCCCTAAGTCACTTTTGACATAGGGTAGGTTAATACAAGATATACTGGACGTCTCTGACA
>NZ_CAJXPA010000113.1 GCF_913058035.1 uncultured Paraglaciecola sp.
ATGTGTATAAGAGTAAGCCCTTAGTACGTGATGAATTAGATGAGCTGATTTTGTTAGTGCTTTAAGCAGAACATATGCCATATATTTAACTAACTGATAAATATGGTTATTATTGGTTTTTTAAAAGCTAAGCAACAAATAATCTGCAAAGTTCTAGTTAAAAGCACAAACTTTTAGTGAAATTCTCTACTCTGGGTAAGACCATTCCCACAGGCCTTGTTTGGCACTGAAGTCGGTGTTTACATCATTATGCTTACGTATAGCTAATCAGTAGTTTTTTGTAAGTTAGATATTGTCTCCTTCGATAGAGTAATCTGTGTCTAATTGGTTCGTTTTAATCGAAGTTGTGTAAAATTTTCACAAAAAGCTAACTACAAAGTTACTTGAAATTTGAAGCTATATAAGCCATCTTGCTGGCCTTATTAACACCCTTTTTCTAAGAAGTCTGAGACACTTAAATGCTTACAACAGAACAAACAAAATCTTACCAAACAAATGGATATTTAGTGCTTGAGCAGTGTTTTTCTGACGAGCAGATGGATTTGCTGAAAAATTCTGCAAGTGAGATCGTTGCTGATTTTGATCCCAACTCTACTCGAGCAGTATTTTCTACCGAAGACCATAGTAAAACTCGTGATAATTATTTTTTATCTTCAGGCGATAAAGTCCGGTGTTTTTTTGAAGAAGATGCGTTTGATGACAAAGGTGAACTTAAGCAAGATAAGTCACTTAGTATTAATAAAATTGGTCATGCTTTGCACCAGCTGGTACCGGAATTTAAAACATTTAGTCATTGTGAAAAAATAAAAAATATTGCTTTAGATTTGGGATTGCAAAGGCCACAAATCCATCAATCTATGTATATTTTTAAGCAGCCTAAAATTGGTGGTGTTATTCGTTGGCATCAAGATGCGAGTTACTTTTTTTCAACACCTCTTTCAGTGGTGACTTTTTGGTTGGCAGTCGAAGATGCCACGATGCAAAATGGTTGTTTGCAGGTGCAATCCGGCGGGACATCTGTTGCGCAAGATAATCCGCTAAGAGAACAATTTTTGCGTTATACCGATGACAGTACAGAGTTAAAAACATTAAATGATATGCCATGGCCCGATGATGATGATGCCAAACCTTTAGTCGTTAAAAAAGGTACTCTAGTCGTGTTTAATGGACTTCTACCTCATTTTAGTGCACCAAACTTATCTGATAAGTCGCGTCATGCATTTACCTTACATATTACCTGTGGCAATACAAAATATGCCAAAGAAAATTGGCTACAAACTCAGCCAAGTTTACTTTAGTCTTTTCTTATTTTGAATGGATTGTTTTTGATTTATAACTTAAAAAAAATTTAAACAATAGAAAGTATCATGTTTTGGTGTCCGGTACTCGTTGACTAGGTTCCGACATGCGACATCCGACATGCGATGTCCGATATTCTCTGTGGTTAGGGATATGTTGTCTTGTGTAAGTTATCTCTGAATAGATTTTAAAAAGTCATGTTTTAGGGTGGAAACTTAAGCTTTATAGTGAGTCTTAAGGCATATGAAATAACCATAGATCTTATATTTTATTTTAATTGTGACAGCTGGCTAAGGTAATATTTAAATAATAGTAGTTAGCTGCGATGCGTTTTAATTTAGGTAATCAAATAAATAGGAGACAAAGTGTTTCAACTTGAAAAATTTAGTCTGAAAGATAAAGTTTCGCAGCAAGAGTGGCAAATACGAGTGGATCTGGCTGCATGTTACAGACTGGTGGCAGAACATGGCTGGGGTGACCTGATCTATACGCATTTGTCGGCAAGAGTTCCTGACACAGAACACTACTTGGTCAATGCTTTTGGCTTAACTTTTGAGGAGGTCACCGCTTCTAATTTAGTCAAAGTCGACTTACAAGGTGATGTGTTAGACGGATCTCCTTATGAAATTAATCCTGCTGGTTTTACTATCCATAGTGCCATTCACGAAGTGCGTCATGATGCAAATTGTGTCATTCATTTACACACTAAAGAGACAATTAGTGTGGCAACGGTACGAGGTGGATTAAAACCTTGGAGTCAATATGCGATGTTTTCGTTATCGTCATTAAGCTATCACGGCTACGAAGGGTTAGCTGTGGATGAGAATGAAAAAGTTCGTTTACAGCTTGATCTTGGACAGACTAATCATATGTTATTGCACAATCATGGAGGGTTAACGTTAGGTGCAACTGTAGGTGATGCTTTTATGCGTTTTTACGACTTGCAGAGAGCCTGCGAAATTCAAATGCAGTTGATGCAAAGTAGTCAATCAGTTATTGAAATTCCACAACCTGTTGTTGATGGTATCTATGCGCAGGCAGAAATAGTGCATAGCGGCGAAACAGGTGGTCAAAAAGCTTGGCCTGCGATGCTTAGACGAGCTTACAAGCTTGACCCCACATTTTGCGAATAGTCTAATCTTTTGGGTTTCAACTGATATCTAATAAATTAAAAAATAGGAAAAACACATGAAAATTAACCGTGTTGAAATTTTTGACATTGAGTGCCCAAAACGTGCTGGATGGAATCCAGTTTTTGTACGTATTCATACCGATGAGGGTATTTCAGGTGTAGGTGAAGCGGGATTGGCTTATGACTTAGGCCATAGCGCTGCTGCACATATGATTAAAGAGATTGCCGAAGCCATGTTAATTGGTTGGAATCCCTTTCAAACAGAAGCATTGTGGAGCCGCATGTTGCGCGAAAGCTTTTGGGGCTTAGGTGGAGGACCGATTATATATGCTGCGATGAGCGCCATAGATACCGCACTCTGGGACATTCGCGGTAAAGCTCTAGGTGTGCCTGTGTATCAATTACTTGGTGGTAAAACCAACGAGAAACTTAGAACCTACGCGAGTCAACTCCAGTTTGACTGGGACAAAGAAGTCACCAGGCTCAATGATCCTGTTGATTATGGCAAAGCAGCAGAGAAAGCAGTAGCAGAGGGTTACGATGCAGTAAAAGTCGACCCTATTGTTTATGATAAACATGGTGTGGGTCATTTCGATCGAACTAAATTATTTACGCAACCAGAGCTGCGTTTATTTAAAGCTAGGCTTCAAGCTATTCGCGATGCAGTGGGTGACGATGTAGATATTATTTTTGAATGTCACAGTTTACCGGGTGTTTCTACGGCCATTCAGTTAGGCGAAATGGCAGAAGACATCGGTTGTTTATTTTATGAAGAACCTGTTAATTATCTGAACTCTAAGCTTCACGATAAAGTTGCTAAACGTGTCAATGTGCCAATTGCAGGTGGTGAGCGTTTATATAATCGTTGGGGAGTGCGTCCATATTTAGAAGACCAATCTCTTGACGTATTACAACCTGATATTGGATTGTGTGGTGGATTCACTGAAGCTAAAAAGGTCTGCGATTATGCAGATGTCTACGACGTTCGTATTCAAGCCCATGTGTGTGGTGGCCCTGTTGCCACAGCCGCTAGTTTACATCTAGAAACGGCTATACCTAACTTCCTAATCCATGAGCATCACACCTATGCAATTAAAGATTGGAACAGAGAATTATGTATTCAAGATCCACAACCGGTTAATGGTTTTTTTGAAGTAACAGAAGTACCTGGAATTGGTATTGAATTAAACGACAAAATTGTGTATCGCTCACCTAATATGGAAGTAAAGTAAGGTTATCTATGAAACTACATAATAAGGTGGCTATTGTAACGGGTGGCTCCAGAGGAATTGGTGCCGCTATTGCACGCGAGTTTGCCTCACAAGGTGCAAAGGTTGTCGTTAATTATCTGAATAGCCAAGAAAAAGCCGATGCTGTTGTTGCTGAGATTATAGAACAAGGTGGATTGGCAGTAGCCGTTCAGGCAGATGTTAGCCAGCTAAGTGGGATTGATCTTTTGGTTAAACGGGCATGTGAGGCATTCGGTGGCGTTGATATTTTAGTTAACAACGCAGGATGGGCGACACTTGAACGCTTGCAAGATATTACCTTCGATGACACCAAAAAGCAGTTTGAATTGAACGTGTTTGGTCCAATATTTTTAACTCAAAAAATATCTGCCATCATGGCATCGGGTAGTGTCATTATTAATATTAGTTCAATCGCTGCCAAAGGTGGTGCAGGAGGCAGCATTTACTGTGCAACCAAAGCCGCTCTTAATACCTTAACTAAATGTTATGCAGCAGAGCTAGGTGAAAAAGGGATCCGCGTCAATGCTATTGCCCCTGGTGCAGTCGAAACTGATTTGTATATTGAAGCAGGCTTAGTCAAACGGGAAGCTGAAATTATTGGTCAAACACCTTTAAAAAGGCTGGGTCAACCATGTGATATTGCTAGTTTGGCGTTATTTTTGGCTTCTCAGGATTCGTCTTGGATCACCGGGGAGGTAATTCAAATCAGTGGTGGTAGATTTATGTCTTAACGGCATAAATAGATAAAAACGACAACAGGTTCAAATTTAATACGAATAAAGCTGGATTTGAAAAAACTTCAAACCCAGCTTTTGTTTACAGCTAAAATAGGCTAGTGATTAAGCAGCATTTGACTGAGCGACTTCTTTTTCATGCACTAGCTCTAGATTACTGCCTAATAATTCCATGTCAAATGTGAACTCGTCAACACGTATAGCTAACTTACGTTTTTCATTATACTCGATGACCAGCGCAACTTCTTTTGCCGTTAATTCGCCTGCTTGCTGTAATTTACCCACCGCATTTTCAAAAGAAACATATGGCACGACTGGGGTTTTACGTAAAGCTTTTTGAATTTTCTTTAGTTGTGGCAGTACAGCATGTTTAGCTTTAAATGCCTGTTCATTAATGTCGTTACCGTCACCTGGGATGACTTTAACTAAGTGTGTCAGCTGTGCTTTAATGCTGGAATCTTGCATCGATGCTTCAGATAGCGTGCGTTTTAAATTATCTGAGATACCTTTGGTAGCAGTAGTATAGGTGTTGGTTAATACACGCATTAAGCCGCGAACTGCAGTATTTGGGAAGTTAGCAATAAATTCATTTAATGCAGTTTCACCTTTATTCAAACACCATTGAATTGCGTATTCGAAGTAAGGTAAAGCTTCTTTACGACTCTCTACACGTTGCTCGTAAAAACGTACCACAGCCATCGCTGCATACATGTAACTCATTACATCGCCTAGACGTGCAGACAACATCTCAGCTTTCTTCAAATCACCCGCTAGAACAAGTAGTGACAAATCAGCCATTGGCGCTAGCTTTGCAGAAAGAGCATTCATACGCTTTTCGTATTTTTGAACTTCTGGTAATGCTGACTGAGCTCCGCGTGTGAAGGGCAGATAACTCTTCGACAAACTACGGAAGGCATTCTTGACACTAAAAACAACAGTTTTGCCTAATACCTGGTTAAATTTCGCATCGGCACCTTGCTCGTTACTGTGAATCAGCTCAACCATTTCTTTAAGATGTGGATGACAACGCATAGTACCTTGACCAAATATCATTAAACTACGTGTCAGGATATTTGCGCCCTCAACAGTTATCGCGATAGGTAACGCGACATATGCGCTTGCTAATGTATTTTGAGGTCCACGTTGAATAGCTTTACCTGCTTGAATATCCATAGCAGTGTTGACCACATCACGGCCTAATTCTGTCATATGGTATTTAGCTATAGCTGTAACTACACCCGGTATAAGACCTTGATTTAGCCCTTCAGTGGTTAACACTCGCATGGCTTCAAGTACAAATGTTTTACCGGCAATATCAGCCAACTCTTCTTGAATACCTTCGAAGCGACCAATGGGTACCCCAAATTGTTCACGAACAAAGGAATATTCAGCAGTAGACTTAAGCGCTGTTTGTGCTGAAGCTACGCCCATGGCTGGGAGTGAAATACCTCGGCCAGCACCTAAACAAGCAACCAGCATTTGCCAACCACGGCCAATGTTATTCTGTCCACCGATAACAAAATCCATTGGAATAAATACGTCTTGACCTCGGGTTGTACCGTTATAGAATTTGACACCCATTGGATCATGGCGATTACCTAGTTCAACACCAGGGTGTGATTTAGGAATAAGTGCACAGGTAATACCCAATTCAACTTTGTCGCCCAATAGGCCATCTACATCAAATACTTTAAATGCCAAGCCTAATACCGTCGCTATGGGTGCCAATGTAATGTAACGTTTATCCCAAGAAACTCTCAAGCCAATGACTTCTTTACCTGCCCACATACCTTTGGTGACGATACCCGCGTCTGGAATAGCGCCAGCATCGGAACCTGCTTCTGGGCTAGTCAAGGCAAAACATGGAATGTCTGTGCCCACAGCTAGGCGTGGTAAATAATGATTTTGTTGTTCAGGCGTTCCATAATGCATCAGCAGCTCGCCCGGGCCTAAAGAATTAGGCACCATGACAGTTACTGCTAATGCAGCACTTTTTGCAGCTAATGTAGCGACTATGGTGGAGTTGGCATACGGAGAAAATTCTAAGCCACCAAATTTCTTAGGTATAATTAGGGCAAAAAATCTATTCACTGAAATAAAGTCTAATATTTCTTTTGGAATATGGTTTTCACCCTGAAGCGCGAAATCGTCGATCATCGACAATACTTGAACTACAGGGCCGTCTAAAAAGGCTTGTTCTTCAGCACTAAGTTTAGCAGTAGGCATGTTTCTCAACGCGTGCATATCAGGTTTTCCCTGATAAATAGACGCTTCTAACCAAACATCACCCGCTTCTAAAGCTTCTTGCTCAGTAATTGAAATAGGAGGTAATACTTTTTTAAGACTTGTTCTAATACTCATAATTTTATCTCATCCGCTCATCTGACCAGTTACTAATTATAGTACTCATTTCCACCAAAAGATCAAAATTCTTTGGTATGTGTGTTAATAATCTATGTTTAAAACAACTCTGAAAGATGAAATATAGATATTTTTCAATGATATAATTATTAAAAATATAAGTTTTGTAGTATTAAATAAACAATGATTTTTTAACTGAAACGGCTTTTTTAATCGATAATTATGCTGTTCATTTCACTTTTATTGACTACAAATGAACTCTTGGCGCAATAAAACACCAATAAAGAAGTCTTGAAATTGGGCCTCAACAATAGGCTATATTTTTAAAAGAGTAATCTGTAAATACTTTTTTTAGTAGAAAATCAGAGTATAAAATAAGTCCTATAATTACGAAGCCCGATTTTTGTTGATTAATTCATGGATATAGCCAATAAATCTTAACATTTGGAGAACTAAGTGAATAATTCTTGGTTAGACTTTTCAGTTAACTGTCCTAAGACGGTCCTTATTATTGGATTTATCCTCATTATTGCAACTGGATTGGGCACTAAAAACCTTTATTTTCGGGGCGACTACAAAGTTTTTTTTGAAGAATCAAACCCCCAATTAATGGCATTTGAGGAGATGCAACAGACGTTTAGTAAAAATGATGGCGCAAGTATTATTATCGCACCCAAATCAGGTAATGTTTTTACTTTGCAAACGCTGACTTTAGTCCATGAAATGACTCAGGAAGCAAAACAAACACCTTTGTCTATTCGTATTGATTCCCTTACTAATTTTCAGCATACATGGGCTGAAGACGACGACATGATCGTTGAAGATTTAGTCTATGATTTGGCTGATCTTGACATAGCGAGATTTGCCTACATTCGCAATGTTGCTTTGAACGAACCTAATTTAGTCAACCAACTTATTTCCCCAAAGGGTAATGTCACTGTTATAAATGTTTCTGTTAATTTACCTGAAGGTGACTTAACGGCTGAAGTGAATAAGATCACAGATTCCGTAAAAGCTTTAACCGACAAATATAAATTAAAATACCCCGATCATGATTTTTATCATACCGGCAGCGTATTAATGAATTATTCCTTTGCCTCATTTGCTGAGCGCGACTTCACAACTATTGTGCCCCTTATGTTCCTTACCATTATAGTCATAATGTGGTTACTCTTAAAAACTGCTGTGGGAACATTTTCGACAGTTGTGGTGATTGCCTCAAGTATCGCCGCAACGATGGGAATTGCGGGTTGGTTGGGGATGTTTATGAGCACTGCAACCGTTAATGTGCCAACTATGGTAATGACACTCGCAGTGGCTGATTGTATTCATGTGATATCGACTATGTTGTATGGGATGCGCCAAGGCAAAGATAAGAAGCAAGCGCTGATCTTCAGTCTTTCACTTAATAAAATTCCTATTTTCATCACCAGTGCCACCACAGGTGTTGGCTTTATGACTCTTAATTTTGCAGCTGTACCAATTTTAGCTGATTTAGGTAACTTAACAGCTGTTGGGGTTATTTTTGCGTGTATTTTTTCGCTGACTATTTTACCCGCGCTGATAATGGTGTTACCGATGAAACAACACCTTGTACAATTATCTCACAACCAGCTTGGGTACACCGAAAGATTTGGCGAATGGGTTATTACGCATCATAAGCGGATTTTGCCTTTTACTCTAGTGGTAACTATTATAGCGATTGGGTTCTCGTTCAAAAATGAGCTAAATGATGTTCCTACCGCTTATTTTGATAAAAGTACTGAGTTTAGGCAATCTACAGATTTTCAACAAAAACATTTAAGTGGGATGGTTAATCTAGACTTTTCGATTTTTACTAATGAAGATTCAGGAATAAATAAGCCACAAACGCTGCAACAAATTGAAGTATTCAGCCAATGGCTTAAAGCACAGCCTGAAATAGATCACGTCTTCACTATTACTGATACTTTTAAACGTTTGAACAAAAATATGCATGGCGACGACCCTGGTTATTATTTATTGCCGAATGATAGAGAACTAGCAGCCCAATATTTATTACTCTATGAGATGTCATTGCCTTATGGATTGGACTTAACAAATCAACTAGATATGAACAAGTCAGCAACGCGTGTTATGACGATGGTTAAAAACCTCGGTAGCAAAGAATTAACTTCCCTAGAAAGTAAAGCTCAACAATGGTTTTTAACTAATGCGCCTAACTTGAAGTTAACTGTAGCGAGTCCTGCGCTAATGTTTGCGCATATTGGCGAAGCCAATATGACGAGCATGTTAAAGGGCACATTGGTTGCACTTATATTAATTTCTTGTCTTCTGGTATTTGCACTTAAATCTTTCAAATTGGGAGTGATTAGCCTGCTACCCAATCTATTACCGGCTGGTATTGGCTTTGGCATTTGGGGTATTTACTCTGGGGAAGTTAATCTTGGCTTGTCTATAGTACTCAGCATGACACTGGGTATTGTGGTAGATGATACGGTTCATTTTCTTAGCAAATATAGGCACGCTAGAATGAATGGAAATGATGCTGAACAAAGTATACGTTATGCGTTTGCGAGTGTGGGAAGGGCACTATGGATAACCACCTTAGTACTTGCGACTGGATTTTCAATACTGATGCTGTCACCCTTTGCTTTGAACTCAGATATGGGCATGTTAACCAGTATTATTATAGTGATTGCCTTAGCTGTCGATTTCTTATTTTTACCACCATTTTTAATGGCCTTTGATAAAAAAAATACAAAGCAGGAGCTTACCCATGAATAGATACCACCTTTTATCAATGACAAAAGTAGTCTTGGTTTTTATGCTGATGACATTTTATTTGGGAAGTTATGCTCAGTCCGCAGAAGACAAAGGCCTTACTATTGCCAAAGAGCGTAAGCTGAGAGACTCGGGTTGGGGTGACAGTACTGGCGAAATGAGTATGATTTTACGAAATGCGCAAGGGGATGAAGTCGAACGTAAAATGCGCCTGAAGTCATTAGAAATTGCGGGTGATGGAGATAAAGCTTTAACTATTTTTGAACAGCCATTAGACGTAAAAGGTACTGCATTTTTGAGTTTTTCACATGCAGTTGAGCCTGATGATCAATGGATGTATCTGCCTAAGCTAAGCAAAGTAAAACGCATCCGCTCACGCAATAAATCAGGCCCTTTTATGGGGAGTGAGTTTGCATTCGAAGATATGAGTTCTTTTGAAATCGAAAAATATAAATTTAGGTACTTACGCGACGCCACTTTTGATGGACAGGCTAGTTTTGTGTTGGAACAAGTACCTACTGATAATGATTCAGGTTATTCAAAGCAAATTATCTGGGTTGATAAACAGCATTACCGTTTATTAAAAGCTGAATTCTATGATCGCAGAGGTAGTTTGCTAAAAGAATTAGTTAACTATGAATTTACTTTGTACCTAGATAAGTATTGGCGGCCCATGAGGACTGAAATGTTTAATGAGCAAAATGGTAAAAGTACTGAGCTAGTTATTCATCAAATAAATTTCAATACCGGTTTATCGGACATTGACTTTAATCAGGGTACGTTGAAAAATGTCCGATAAATCAGGCTATGCTAATAAAGTGAATGATTCACTCATAAAGGATGCACATTGAAGACACTTATCTCATTGATCTCACTTATTGCTTTTCTGCCCACTATCGTGTTTGCTGAAATAAAATATAGTGGAAGCGCCGCTTTAGAACAACGCTACTTTATTCAAGATGCGCTTTATCCTCAACAAGAAAGAGCCAATTTGTCGGTATACTTTTCCCCTGAATTGTATACCAAGTTCAACGATGGTAATGACAGTATATTGTTCAAAGGTTTTTATCGTTTTGATCAACAAGATGCAGAACGAACTCATGCTGACATCCGTGAGTTTAAGTGGATACACAGTGGTAATGAATGGCAGATTCAAACCGGTATCAGCAAAGTATTCTGGGGACAAACTGAATCGTTGCATTTAGTTGATATTGTTAATCAAACTGATGGTGTTGAAAGCATTGATGGTGAAGATAAGTTAGGTCAGCCAATGGTGGCCTTTTCTCTGTTTAAAGACTGGGGTAATACCACTGTTTTTGTGTTGCCGTATTTTCGAGAACGCACTTTTTCGGGTAATGATGGCCGATTAAGGCCTCCATTACCCGTTGATACTGACAATCCAATATATGAGTCTAAAGATGAGGAAAAAAATCTTGATTGGGCTATCAGATGGCAACATACGTTAGGCGACTGGGAAGTGGGTTTGTCATACTTTGATGGTACTTCTAGAGATCCTGATTTTGTTTTAAACACTAACGAATTATTAAAGACTAGTCTGCGTCCGTTTTATCCGCAGATCCAACAAGTAGGAATAGATGTGTTGGCTTTGATGGGAGGCTGGACAATCAAGTTTGAAGGTATTCAACGTAAAGTCATGGAGCAAGACTTTGCTGCTTTTGTAGGGGGCTTTGAGTATTCTTTTGTAGGCTTGTTTGATGGTATTTATGACGTAAATTGGTTAATGGAATATCAATACGATGATCGCGACAATCTGACGAATGTCATTGCCCAAAACGATTTAATGATCGGCACTCGATTAGTATTCAATGACATTGATGGCACTCAAATATTAGCAGGTATCGTACAAGATCTTGATTACTCAAATGTAAGATCGGGATTTGTTGAAGCATCCAGCCGCATAAACAATAATTGGAAGTGGCGACTAGACGCATGGTTATTTTCTAGCGATGAACCCGCAGATCCAAGTTATGTATTGCGCAGAGACGACTACGTTCAATTTAGCTTAGAATATTATTTCTAAGGTGATTTTTACACATTGACCGAGTTTTGATAACAGCTAAAAGATTTAAGCCAAAGAGTTGACATAGAGTTGACATAAAGTTGATACAGGGTTGGACGACGATCGCAAAGACAAAAAAAGTAATTAATAACTGGACCTATTTTGTCTGCGCGTTGCACTTGTCGAACACGTTTTTATCTGAGATGAGTTATCCTGCTGCTTTTTAGGTTTCAGCCCCAAGTGCGTCTGTACCATAGAGGACAAATAGTTGCAGTCCTCTATGTTCTTAATGACCTCAGTAACCAAATTATTAAGTGGGAAATTAGTTTTTAATTATAAATATTTCGCATGAAACCTTAGGTGCTTTTCAATAAAGCTGGCAACAAAAAAATAGCTATGATCGTAGCCCTCATGGTAACGAAATTCTGCTGCATATCCTATTTCTAATGCTATGTCTTCTAAAGGTTTAGTGAGTTTTTGGGTATGATAAAAATTATCATCTAAACCTTGGTCTACCAACATAGGAATATGGAGAAACTCTCCTTGTTGTCGCATCAACATACAACTATCGTACGCTTCCCATTCTTTGTGATTGTCACCTAAATAGTGACTGAAAGCTTTTTGGCCCCATTGGCAATCTGATGGATTAACAATAGGTGCAAATGCTGATACTGAGCAGTATTTTTCCATGTTGGACAACGCAATTGTTAAGGCGCCATGCCCACCCATCGAATGTCCGGCTATAGCTGATTTAGCTTTTACCTTAAACTCTTTATTGATCAAAGCGGGTAATTCTTCAACAACATAATCATACATTTGATAATGTTCATGCCATGGTTCTTGTGTGGCATTCAGATAAAACCCTGCACCTAAGCCTAAATCATATGCGGCGTCTGTGGCGTCGGGTATATGCTCCCCTCTAGGACTGGTATCGGGCATGACCAGCATTATGCCGAGTTCTGCTGCCACCCTTTGTGCTCCTGCTTTCGAAGAAAAATTCTCGTCATTACAAGTCAACCCACTCAACCAATACAGTACCGGCATTCTTTTGTCTGGATCGGCAATTGGTGGAATAAATACACTAAATTGCATCTCGCATTTTAGTAAGGTTGATTTGTGACTGTAACGCTTTTGCCATCCGCCAAAACACTTATTCGCGCTAAGCTCAGCTAACCCGACTGCACTTTCAACTGAATCGGTGTTATCGCTTGCCATCAGAAATGCACCACAGTGCGAATAGACTTGCCTTCATGCATCAAATCAAAGGCAGAGTTGATATCTTCTAATGGCATGGTGTGCGTGATAAAAGTATCTAATTCGAACTCGCCATCCATATATCGTTGCACGTAACCAGGTAATTGGCTGCGACCTTTTACACCTCCAAAAGCAGTTCCACGCCAGACTCTTCCTGTAACCAATTGAAATGGTCGAGTGGATATTTCTTGCCCTGCACCGGCCACACCAATAATGATAGATTCGCCCCAGCCTTTATGACAACACTCCAAAGCTGAGCGCATCACGTTTACGTTGCCGATACATTCAAAAGAATAATCCACGCCACCTTCTGTCATATCAACTATGACCTCTTGAATGGGTTTGTCGAAGTCTTTAGGGTTAATTACATCCGTCGCGCCTAGTTGCTTGGCGATCTCAAACTTATCTTCATTGATATCGATAGCAATAATTCGCCCTGCCTTAGCCATTTTAGCGCCTATCAAAACTGAAAGACCAATTCCACCTAAACCAAATACTGCGACAGTATCACCTGCTTTCACTTTAGCTGCATTGGTTACTGCGCCCATACCGGTCGTGACACCACAACCTAATAAACATACTTTCTCTAGTGGTGCGTCTTTTGGTATCTTAGCCAATGCTATCTCGGGGATTACTGTATGTTCAGCAAAAGTAGAAGTACCCATATAATGGTAAATTGGTTGACCTTTGATAGAAAAACGACTGGTACCGTCAGGCATCAATCCTTTACCTTGAGTACTGCGAATTGCTTGACATAAATTCGTTTTACCTGACAGGCAGTATTTGCATTTACCACATTCAGGCGTGTACAGGGGAATTACGTGATCACCTACTTCAACCAACGTAACACCTTCGCCAATTGCTTCAACAATACCGGCACCTTCATGACCTAAAATTGCAGGAAATAAGCCTTCCGGATCATCTCCAGACAATGTGTAAGCATCAGTATGACACACACCTGTAGCGACTATTCTAACTAATACTTCACCTTTTTGTGGTGGTGCTAAATCAACTTCTTCAATTTTTAGTGGCTCACCTGCTGCCCAAGCAACAGCTGCGCGAGTTTTAATACTTTTCATTATTAGTCCTTATTTAATTCAATCTATCGCACGGATTAGGGTTGGTCGCTTTAAAAACAATATCCAAGCAAGCGAATACTATCGGCTTTCCAGATCACATCACTGATTTCATAACCTAAAGCGCAAAGTTGCTCTTTTTCTAGTCTTTGTTGTAAGGATTTTGCTGCTTGGTCTTCCAAATCAAGTTTTGTTTGTTTGTTTGCTTGCAATGCTAACCTGTCGGGCCTGTTAAGTGTGAAAGTGTCGTCAGCTCTATCGCGTTTTATTTCTGTGCGACCGCCTCGTAGTAATGACTCCTGAGATGTATTTTGCCAAGAAATGCCATAAACAAATTCAGTTTTTCCTTCGTTAGTTAATCGAGAATCGAATTTTTCATCGGTCATTATATTCGGTGTGTTACTTGCACATGCACTGCCTAGTAAGCTAATGACTAAGACCTTTAAAAAATAATTGCTCAAAAAGTACTCCAGAATTGTGTTAGCTCACTTCCATATTAAACAGGGTTAAAGAAGATCGCAATTTGTCATCAGCGATTAAGCAAATCTATTAAATTAATATATTTGTAAGCAGTTATTTAAAACTACACATATTTATACAGGCGTATCAAGATATAAGCTCGCTCAGGCTTGCAGCATAACATTAATGTAGTATTGTATTATGAACAGTATGTAAAGTAGGATTTTAAGCGTGTCAAAAAAGCAATTCGGTGTACTTATATTAAGCGTAATGATTAGCTTGCAAATTTTAGCAGCAGATAAACTCTATACTGTAATGTCAGTTGGTTATTCAGATTTGGAGTTCACGCAAGAGTCAAATAAAGGACTTGGCTATAAGATGGCCATCGGTTATCAATTTGATCCACAATGGTATGTCGAAGCAGGTTACCAACAATTAATTCACGACAAATTATATACTACAGGTTTACCTACTGCTGCAGATGTGAATAACGGTGTAAACGTGCAACAGGGTGATGCAATGTTTTTAGCCTTTCTTGGCAAAGCATCTAGCCGAGTTGGTGAGTTATTTTATCGAATAGGTGTACTTAAAACTGATATCCGAGGCCAACAACTTTTGATCGGCGTGAGGGAATGCGAGTTTGGCCAAGCCAATGAATTGACTATTGCTGATTTTGGTGCCGCGACAATGTGTGATTATGACGAAAGTGGTGTCGCAGGAGTCATAGGTTTAGGTTTTGACTACTTTGTTGGTGCCCGGTCCATGGTGCGAGCTGAGATTGAATACATTAAAGGAGAAAATAACTTAACAGCGACAGTCGCCACTTTGGGCTTTCGTTATAACTTCTAAATAGATCGCTGCGAGCATCATGCTAATAGACAACCAAAAAAGATTAAATCGTAGAGAGAAAGCTGCGCTTTTACAGGAAATAAGTGCCTTTAACAACGCCGTTTGCTGAACCGAAAATAAAATATAGATAAGGCCAGCGTTATGAAACTATATCGCTACCTTTGCTAATTTAATAAGCTATTTGCCCCTATTTTAAATTTTTTGTAATGTTTATCTGTATAAATTCGGTTACTTGTCTATATGGTAGAAAGATTAAGCTTTTCACAACAGAGCTAAATTTGGCTATCAAAAAATAAAATTATGCAAACAGCCTTGCTGATCTAATCAAGCATTTATGGTGATTTTACAACCTTAATAATGGGTAGTTTTCAAAGATTAATGTATGAACCAAGAAAAATATAAAACTTCTCTCCAC